>JAZQVZ010000068.1:0-4956 GCA_045632105.1 Eubacteriales bacterium
TGGGGCTGTCAAGCTGCTCGTCGGAAGCGTCAAGATCGAAGAGAAGCTCAAGAACCTCGTCCTCAACCTCGCCAAGACGCGCGTCGGGCTTGTCTATCTTATTTATAACTATGATAACTCTGTGGTTAAGCTCCAGCGCTCTCTGAAGAACGAAGCGGGTCTGGGGCATAGGTCCCTCTGCCGCGTCAACAAGCAGGATAACGCCGTTAACCATCTTGAGTATACGCTCTACCTCGCCTCCAAAGTCAGCGTGACCGGGGGTGTCGATTATGTTTATCTTGGTGTCCTTGTAGTGAACTGCGGTGTTCTTTGCGAGGATGGTGATTCCTCTTTCCTTTTCAAGGTCGCCGGAGTCCATTACTCGAGTTACGGTTTCCTGATTTTCACGGTAGATACCGCCCTGCTTAAGCATTTCGTCAACCAGCGTGGTCTTGCCGTGGTCAACGTGGGCAATGATTGCTATGTTTCTCAAATCGTTACGGATCACAGAATTATCTCCTTTTCAATTAAACTTCCACAAATTTTCATCAAACTTCCACAATTAAATATTATATCACATTTTGTCAATAGGTTAAAGATATGAAATGACGATTTTTGAGAATTTTTTTGAAAAAATGTTGTGCAATTTTACAATAAATTGAAGAGCGTGGCTTTGTCAATTCCATTGACAGAGCTCGGTATTTGTGATATAATGTAGAATAGAGTAAGATGGGCAAAAGGAAAGAAAATGAAAAACAAGCTTCTTATATTTGATCTTGACGGCACTATTGCCGATACGATCGGTACTATACGCGACGCTGTGAATATGTGTATGTCCCATTACGGATATCCTACGCTTAACTACGAGCAGACGAAAAACAACGTAGGTATGGGCTCCCGTGAGCTTCTCAGGCTTTCGCTTCCTCGTGAGGCTTCTGAGGATAAGGACGGATTTCAGGAGAAATTTGAGTATTTCAGCGGCTGTTATAAGATCACTCACGATAACGTGGATGGCTGTTACGACGGTCTTTACGAGGTGATAGAGGAGCTTCACGCAAGAGGCTTTGAGCTTGCGGTGCTTTCTAACAAGCCCCACCATCTGGTTGGCGGAATTATGAAAAAGCTTTCCCCCGAGGGGTTATTCAGCGAGGCTATGGGGCAGACCGAGCTTCCGCGAAAGCCCGACCCCACGGTTGCTCTTATGATGGCCGAGAGGCTGGGATATGCGCCCGAGAATACCTGCTTTATTGGTGACAGTGAGGTTGACGTTTATACCGCTAAGAATGCGGGAATGACCGCCGTTGCCGTGTCGTGGGGATTCAGGAGCCGGGAAGTAATAGAGGCGGCAGCTCCCGACGTTATCGTCGATACTCCCGCGCAGCTTCTTGATTTTTTGACTAAGTCATAGTACATATCAGCATAGCATACGATAAAACGAAAGGAAAGATAAAAGTGAAGGTTGGATTTGTTTCTTTGGGTTGTCCCAAAAATCAGCTTGACACCGAGGTCATGCTTCACGAGGTAGCAAGCGCAGGGTACGAGGTTACCCCCGAGGAGACCGAGGCAGACGTTGTTATAATAAATACCTGCGGCTTCATTGAGAGCGCAAAGAAGGAGGCTATCGACAACATTCTCGATATTGCTTGGCTCAAGAAGAACCGCAGCCTGAAGGCGATAGTCGTTACAGGCTGTCTTGCAGAGCGTTACCGCGAGAGCATTCTCGAGGAGTTCCCTGAGGTAGACGCAGTTCTCGGTGTGGGAAGCATACATAATATCGTTGAGGCTATTGAGGCTGTGACCATCAAGAGAAAGAAGGGCTCTCACAAAAAATATACCTCCTTTGAGGATAAGGAGAGCGTACGTCTTGGCGGTGACAGAATACTTACAACTCCCGAATATACGGCATATCTCAAGATAGCAGAGGGCTGTGACAACCGTTGCGCATACTGTGCTATCCCCTCTATAAGAGGAAAATTCCGCAGCAGAGAGATGGAGGATATAGTCAACGAGGCAAAGGACCTTGAGGCACTTGGCGTTCGTGAGCTTAATATCGTGGCGCAGGATATTACCCGTTACGGTCTTGACCTTTACGGCTCCTACAAGCTTGCAGAGCTGCTTCACAAAATAACCGAGGCTACGAGCATTCCTTGGATAAGACTTCTTTACTGCTATCCCGACAAGATCACCGACGAGCTTATCGCAGAGATGAGAGATAACCCCAGAATAGTTAAGTATATAGACCTGCCCATACAGCATATCAGCGACAATATGCTTAAGGCGATGAACCGCCACGGCGACGGCGCGATGGTGCGCTCCGTGATAAAGAAGCTGAGAGCAGAGATTCCCGATATCGTCATCCGTACCACCTTTATAGTGGGCTTCCCCGGAGAGACCGAGGAGGATTTCGAGGAGCTCTGTGAGTTCGTCAGAGAGGCGAGATTTGAGCATCTCGGCGTGTTCCCCTACTCGAGAGAGGAGGACACTGTGGCGTACAGCATGGAGGGTCAGATAGACGAGCAGATAAAGCAGGACCGCGCCGATATAATTATGCGCGATCAGCTCGATATCAACACCGAGAACAACGAAAAAATGGTTGGAAAGGTGATAACCGTTCTTTGCGAGGATTACGATCCCGTAGGTCAGGTGCATTTCGGCAGAAGCTCTGCAGATGCTCCCGAGATCGACGGCAAGGTATATTTCAGAAGTGAGCGTAGAATTGCTCCCGGTACCTTTGTTAAGGTGAAGGTGCGCGAGGTGCTTGACTACGATCTTATGGGAAGAGCTATTTTAGAGAATGCATGAGGAGGAGATTTTTATGAGCAAGATGAATTTACCTAACAGACTTACGGTTTTGAGAATGTGTCTGGTTCCCGTTATTCTTTTGGTGGGATTTTTAACTCCTCAAAGCGCAGACAGCCTGTATTTCTACGTTTCAAGCGCAATATGCGCGGTAGTATTTATAGCCGCTTCGGTCACCGATATGCTTGACGGAAAGATAGCCCGTCGCGATGGACTTATCACCGACTTCGGAAAGTTTATGGACCCCGTTGCGGATAAGTTTATGGTTATAGGCGCGCTGTTCGTTATACTTTATAAGTTTCCCCATCTTCAGGCAGTAATGCTGGCAACTCTTATTATAGTGGTGTTCCGTGAGCTTGCGGTAACCTCTATGAGATTGGTTGTATCCACAGGAAGCAACGTGGTGGTTGCGGCTAACATTCTCGGCAAGCTTAAGACTGTGAGCCAGATAGTCGCTATTGCTACCGTATTCCTTGAGCCCGTTCTTCAGTACGTTGTTCGCCTTATCGTTGGCGGAGTAACCGGTGAGGCTCAGGCGTGGAGAACCGACATTCTTCCTCTGACCTGGTTGACACTTGCCTTCTCGATAGTGATGACCGTTTGGTCGGGAATCAACTATCTCAAGGCTTATTGGAAGTTTATTGATACCGATAAATAAAATAAAAAGCAGATGACCATTCGGTCATCTGCTTTTTTATTATGAAAGATATTCCTCGGCAAAGTGTACTGCCACCGCGCCGTCGGAGGCGGCTGTTACAACCTGACGGAGAGCCTTGGTTCGCACGTCGCCTACGGCAAATACGCCGGGGATATTTGTCCTCGTGCTTTCGTCGGCAACTATATATCCGTATTCGTCAAGCTTAAGCTGTGAGGCAAACAGGGAAGAGATGGGCTTTCTGCCTATGCTCACAAAGATTCCGTCGCAGGATATCTCGGCTTCCTCGCCTGTTACCGTATTAGTAAGAACAGCGCCCGTAACACGGTTTTCTGCCTTTATCCTTGATATTTTACTGTTCCAGCAAAGCTCCACGTTTTCAGCGTTCATAAGAGGCTCGTGATATATTTTCGTGGCTCTGAGGCTATCTCTGCGATGTATCAGTATCACCTTTTTTGCAAGGCGGGAGAGATAGAGCGCATCAGCCGCCGCCGAGTTTCCACCGCCTACGACAGCAACGGTCTTGTTCTTGTAAAAGCGTCCGTCACAGTGAGCGCAGTAGTGAACGCCTCTGCCGATAAACTCACGTTCACCCTCGATGCCCAGCTCTCTTGGGTCGGCACCCGTAGCGATAACTACGGTCCTTCCAAAATAGTCTGCGCTCGAGGTGGATATTTTCTTTATTTCGTCCTGAAGCTCTGCGGAAACAACCTCACCGTATGCTGTCTGAGCGCCAAAGCGATGCGCTCCTGTCTGCATCTTGGCGCCAAGGGTAAATCCGTCGATTCCCTCGTCAAAGCCGGGATAGTTGTCAATGTCGCCCGTGAGCGTCATCTGACCACCAACCGACATTTTTTCTATTACCAGCGTGTCAAAGCCTGCGCGTGCAGCGTAGAGAGCTGCCGAATATCCTGCAGGGCCTCCGCCTATTATTATCATATCGTAAACGTGTTCCATGGGTTCTCCTTGCTTTGATTACTAAAACCGCCTGCCGTGAGGGCAGGCGGTAGAGAATCAATAGTTTTCTTTTCTAACCTCGAAGTAAGCCTGAGGATGATTGCAAACGGGGCACTTATCGGGGGCAGCAACGCCAACTGCGATGTGTCCGCAGTTGCGGCATTCCCAAACGGTAACTCCGCTCTTCTCAAATACAGCCTTGGTCTCTACGTTGTTAAGCAGAGCGCGGTATCTTTCTTCGTGGGACTTTTCGATAGCAGCAACGCCTCTGAACTGCTCAGCAAGCTCGTGGAAACCTTCCTCGTCAGCCTCCTTTGCGAAGGTGTCGTACATATCGGTCCACTCGTAGTTCTCACCCTCTGCAGCGTGGAGAAGGTTCTCTGCGGTGTTACCAAGCTCGCCAAGAGCCTTGAACCAGAGCTTTGCGTGCTCCTTCTCGTTTTCTGCGGTCTGGAGGAAGAGAGCTGCGATCTGCTCATATCCTGCCTTCTTCGCAACGGATGCGAAGTATGTATACTTGTTTCTTGCCTGAGATTCACCTGCAAATGCCTCCCAGAGGTTCTTCT
>JAZQVZ010000069.1:0-17208 GCA_045632105.1 Eubacteriales bacterium
GAGCGGGGGATTTGGGAGAGAGATATGCGGGGGGAACGTCGAGGGCGGTCAGGGCGCCCGCTCTTCCCTGCTCTGCGAACCTCACAACAGCTCTGACATATGCCACGATCACCGACGAGGTAAACTCGGGGTTGGAATCGAGCTTCAGCCCGAACTCAACGACGTGAGTATTGTCACTGCTAAGACCCGTTTTTCCGCTACGGATAACGAATCCGCCGTGGGGAATTCCGCTGTGGTCACGCTTCAGCTCCTCGGCGCTGATAAAATGCACCGTGGTGTCGTAATCTGCGAAATAATTGGGCATATTCTTGATCTCGCTCTCGATTCTCGCTCTGTCAGCGCCCTCCTCTGCTACCACGAAGCACTCTCTCGTGTGCTTTTCGCGGGTAGTGAGATCGGGATTGCTTCCGCTTCTGACCGCTTCAAGCGCGGCTTCGCGGGGAATGGTGTACTGCTTTCCGTCAACAACGCCCTCGATCCTGCGAATGGCGTCGGAGTGTCCCTGACTTACGCCCTTGCCCCAGAAGGTATAGGTCTGACCCTCGGGCAGAATTGCCTCGGCATAGGCGCGATTCAGCGAAAACATACCCGGATCCCAGCCTGCTGAAATAAGAGCGGTCTTGCCACCCATCCTTGCGGCGGCGTCAACTCTCTCGAAATGTTCTGGGATGTTGGCGTGAGTATCAAAGCTGTCTATTACGTTAAAATACTTGGCAAGCTCGGGGGTCTGCTGGGGCAGATCGGTCGCGCTTCCACCGCAAAGCACCATAACGTCTATTTTATCGGTCATATTTACGGCCTCGGTGACGTGATAAACGCCCACGCCCTCGGTCAAGAGCTTTACGCTCTCGGGAGCGCGACGGGTGAATACCGCAACAAGCTCCATATCCGAGTTCTGTCTTATCGCCGCCTCAACGCCGCGACCCAGATTTCCGTAGCCGAAAATACCAATTCTAATGCTCATAGTTCTCTCCAAAGAAAATTTATGCTTTAATTATAAACCCATAGCTCTCGCCTGTCAAGTTATTTTCCCTAAAATATCGCGGGAAATAGAGCGTATTTCATTGATTTCGCCGTCCCTGCAGGTGTTAAGTCGCTTTTTGCGGGGAAGTCCCCAGATATCAAGCGCTCGTGGGCCAATCCATTCATTTTCACCGCACTCGTCGAAGACCCCCGCAAGCACCGAAAGGCACGCCTTTTTGGGGGATGCGAAGATCAGCTTCATGGGGTATTTTATGAGGGCGTAGATAATTTTAGGATAGTGGGCGGTGATGTTGGTCACCGCAATTCCGGGGTGTGTCACCGACAGCCCCTCAAGCCCCGACAGGCTGAAGGTCAGGTATCTTTTGGCGTTGCCGTAGACCTTACTTGCCGCTTTGCGAGTCGAAAAATCGGGGTCGGTGGGGTCGATCTTCGAATAATTGTGGGCAATACTGCTGACGATCACCACTTTTCCGCCCTGTTTTCGTGTGGTAGGCAGAAGGCTCTCTGCCAAATAGTAGGGCGAGATGAAGTTTATCTGGTAAACGTTGTCGTAGCCCGTGGCGCACTTGTGCCTCGGAATACTGTACGCCCCTGCATTGAGTATCAGGTAGTCGATCTTCCGTGCCTTCAGCTCCTCTGCCACCTCTTGAACACGCTCAAAATCCTCAAGATCAAGGGTGATATGCTCGATATTTGCCCCCTCGAACTCGGCTCTCAGCTCCTGGGCGAGAGTCAGCGAGCGGGATCTGCTTCTATCAAGCAACAAAAGACCTGCCCCGAGGGAGCAGAGTCTTTTGCAAAGCTCGCGCCCGATGCCGCCCGTGGCTCCGCTAAGCGCCACGGTCCTGCCGTCGAGGCGAGTGGTATTCTTATTTACCCAAGCGTCAAGCCTTTTCATAGAAAAGAACGCCGAGGGTGTTGGGTCCGCAGTGGCTGGAGATAACTCCGCCTGCCTGTGTGATGAGGATCTCCTCGAACACGCCGAGAGCCTCGATCTTGGACTTGACCATATTGATGATCTCCTCGTCACAGCCCGAGTGAGTAATGAAAACTCGCTTGGGGTCTGCCGCCATAAGAGCGGGGGTAAGGTCCTTGAGGTAGTCGGAAAGAGCCATGGACATCTTGCCTCTGTACTTCTTGGTAGCGCCCATCTTACCGTCCTTAACTACGATCTGGGGGTGAAGCTTCAGGGTGCTTGCCATAAGAGCCGCAACCGAGCTGCATCTTCCTCCACGCGCCAAAAAGGTAAGTGTATCAACCACGAAGCTTGCGCGAACAAGGTCGCGGGCGCCCTCGATCTCTGCAACTATCTCTTCTGCGCTCTTGCCCTCAGCCGCAAGCTCAGCCGCGCGGAGCACCTGAAGACCGATGCCTGTGGAAAGGTTGCGGGAGTCGATAACGAAAACTCTGTCGTATTCCTCGTCCTCTGCTACGATGCGCGCCACGTTGCAGGTGGTGCTCATCTCGGAGGAGATTCCAAAGAAAATTACGTCCTCGCCTGCCTCAACGGCGGGCTTGTAGGCGTCAAGAACTCTGTCAAAGGGAACTGCCGCGGTCTTGGGAGTGGTCTTGTGCTCGTCGGACCAAGCGTAGATCTGCTCAGGCTTGATCTCCTCGCCGTCAAAGTAGCTCTTCTCGTCAAGAACGATGCAAAGAGGAACGATGGTGATGTTGTATTTCGCAATAAGCTCGGGGGAAAGGTCGCAGGTGCTATCTGCGATTATTCTTACTTTTTTCATAGTATTCTCCTTATGTAAATAGAGGGGCGTGGCGCCCCTCTATTGAATTATTCGGTGGTGTAGTTGTCGAAATATCCCTGAATGTGAACGATAGGAGTACCCTTGTCGCCCGAACCAGAGGTAAGATCGCAGAGCGAACCGATAAGGTCGGTAAGACGGCGGGGGGTGGTACCCTCGGAAGCCATCTGACCGTAAAGGTCTGCGTCCTTAGTAACTATCTTTTCCTTGATAGCCGCCTTCAGCTCCTCGCCCGAAAGGTCTGCGAAGTCGTTGTCAGCGAGATATTTCAGCTTGAGCTCGTTGGGAGTTCCCTCAAGACCTGCGGTGTATGCAGGGGAAACGACCGGGTCAGCAAGCTCCCAGATCTTTCCGATGGGATCCTTGAATGCGCCGTCGCCGTATACCATAACCTCAACGCACTTGCCGGTAGCGTCGAGAATTCTCTGCTGAATGTCCTCAACAAGAGCCTGACAGTCTCTGGGGAAGAGCTTGACCTGGTCCTCGGTAGCCTTGTTGGAGCCGAGCAGACCGTAGTTCTCGTTGTAGCCGCTGCCGTTTACGGGTGCGGAAAGGATCTCGTCAAGACCGAACACCTTCTCTGCTCCTGCAGCCTTGAGTATTCTCTTGGTGCGAGCGCGGGTGTGAATGTCGCAGTTGATAACGTTCTTTGTGTAGGGGAGAACGGCTCTTGCATCGTTTGCGAAAACTATCTCAACGTCAGCGCCGCATCCGCGGATGAGCTCCTCGTAGTATTCAACGTAGTCAATGCCTGTGAAGCGGTGCTTCTCGTAGCCGAAAAGATCGCGGTATTTCTTAAGATCAAGAACGTCGCTGTAAGGGTTAACGCCCTTCTCGTCCAGCGCGTCAAGGCTTATAAGGTGGTTTCCAACCTCGTCGGAGGGGTAAGAGAGCATGAGAACGATCTTGTCCACGCCCTTTGCGATTCCGCGCAGGCAGATGGAGAAACGGTTACGGCTGAGAATGGGGAAAATAACGCCCACGGTTCCGCCGCCGAACTTAGCTTTTACGTCCTCTGCGATATCGTCAACGGTAGCGTAGTTGCCCTGTGCACGAGCAACGATCGCCTCTGTCATTGCGACAACGTCACGGTTTTTGATCTCATATCCTTCCTCGCGAGCTGCGGTGAGGATAGAATCGGTAACGATCTGTGCGAGATCGTCTCCACTTCGAATTATAGGCGCTCTAACGCCTCTTGATATTGTACCGACCATACGGCTCATAGTAGAAGATCAACTCCTTTATATATTTCCATTTAGGAAACAAAAGATTTTTACACAGTATAGTATACCACAAAGTGCGGAAAATGTAAATAAATTTTATTGATTTTTTTGAAAATTTTTGAGATTTATGAGGATTTTTGCCTTATTTGAGAGTTTTGATTATTCCTGCCGTTAAACATTGTAGGGTGCGACGTCCTCGGCGCACCGATCGAAACACAAAGTCAATAAGAGCCTTCTCCCGTGGAGAAGGTGGCGCGACGAAGGAGCGACGGATGAGGAGAAAGGGCTAAGATATTTTCAAAAGCAGAGAGTTACATAGCAAGCACCAGCCTTCTCCTCATCCACCGCACGCGGTCCCCCTTCCCCAAGGGGGAAGGCTAACGAGGACGTCGCCCTCTACAAAACACAACCGACAAAAAATAACGCACCACGTTTGTCGCAGTGCGTTATAATTATTTTTAAGGTTTTTTGCCAAGCTTTTTTGAAAAAAGCTTGAGATCGCGTCCTTAGTTCTCTTTCTTCTTAAGAGAAACACCGGCAAGTGCAATCATAGCGGTGAATACCACAGCCACGCCGCCGATAACGCTTCCGCATCCTTTTCTTTCGGGATCGGCAGGGGTCTGGTCGTCCTCGACTTCGGGCGCTTCATCCTTGACTGCGACAGGAGTCTTAAGAGAGGAGATAGCGTTTTCAAGACCTGCAACAGCCTTGTCGACCTCTTCCTGAGAGCTTGCGTGCTTAGCCATTATAGCCAGAGTGAGCATAGCCTCGAGATTAGCCCATGTTTCTGCGGAGTAGGCGGTCTGCTTAAGTAGGCTTACCTTGTCGATCGCCAGATAGAGCTTGGAGTAGTCTATCTTGTTCTCAACCTCAACCACAACCCTTACAAGAGCGCCAATAGCCGCATTCAGCTCGCTTGTAGCCGAATCTACGTCAGCCTGACTTGTAGCCTTAAGAGCCTCCTTTGCAGCCGCGAGAGCAACCTTGAGAGCCGAGAAGGACTCTGCGGTATAGTCGGTCTCATTGCGTCCCTCTGCGTTCTTGATAGCTATCTCAAGACCCTTGAGGTCGATAACGGGAGCCTCGATCTCTTCCTCTACCTCGTCGTTCCCCGCAAGGTTTTTGTATCCGAGGAGATTTCCGTCAGCGTCGAAGTAAGCCTCGACTACGTTGGATCCGTCGAGAGCTGCTACGCCGATAACGGGAAGAGCGTCTACGCCGATATCCTGAACCAGATAGGTGTTTGCAAAGTCTGCAAGATCGGAGCTTACGGAAGCGAGAATTTCATTCATGAAGAATGCAACCGCGCCCGACGCAAGGTCGCTTGCCTGGGTGTAAACGCTTCCAACGTCATTTATGAAGAGCTTACCGCTGAGGTAAGAGCTTTCGATAGCCGAGGCCTTGCCGTTTACGGCGCCTGTGAATGCGGGAGCATCTGCCATTACCAGCGCGTTGCTGATAATAACTGCGCAGTTAACGTCGCCTACGATAGCGCCAACGCCTGCATCAGAGAGGATGATAGCGTTAACTACCGAGATCTTTGCCTCTGCGTCAGCCTCGTCAAAGAGAGCGGCGACAGAGAGATTTTCGGTGTCTGCTACGATATTTCTAATGGTTATCTTACCCGAAGCCTTGCCCATGATCGATTCTGCCTCGCCTGCGTTACCGACGATCTTGAGATCGGTGATGGTTGCGCCGTTGAGCTCGTCGAAGAGAGCGCAGCCGTTAAGAGTAATGGTGTATCCGTTTCCAATGAGTGTTCCCTTGAAGTTGGGTACGCTCTGGGTGACGGTGATATCACAGCCGAGAGTGAATACGCTGTCCTGACCCGAGAGCGCCGCGAAGTCCTCTCCGGAGAGGATGGTTCCACCCTTGGTAAGTCCTGCGGTAGCAGCGCTTATTTCAACGAGAGCCGCCGCTATATCACCGGGGTCGTTTGTCTTGTTGTAGATCTCTCTGAGAACCGCCAGAGCAGAAATAAGTCTGTTCCAGCTGTCGGTGGTGTAAACCACGTCTGCGCTGTCAGCGATCAGCTTATCAGCCGCGTCGATAGCGTTCATTGCGGCGATTCTCGTATCGTGGGTGAGAGTAAGAGCGGTCTTGGCAGCAAGGAGCTCGTCGTACGCCTTGTCTACCTGCGCCTGAAGGCTCTCGAGATCCGCAAAGATTATCTCGCCGTCCTCGATGGTGAATATTGCTATTTCGGCGATCGCCTTGGCAATATTGAGCTTTTCCTCGAAGGAAGCCCAGCCGCTCTCAACGTAGTACTCCTTCTTGTAGTTGACAGTGTCGGAGAGAAGCGCTGTAAAGTCTGCCTTGTCGATAACCGCGTTGATATCCTCTATTGCCTTGAACGTGTCTTCAAGCTCAAGGGCGGTTCCGAGCTTGTTTGCTACGACCTCGGGAATACCGCTCTTAAGGTAAGAGCAATTGCTCGCGATTATGTTGGAGCCGCTTACTACGGGAACAACTGTTTCGCCCTCGACCGAGCCGATGGATACGCTGTTCTTTACACTGAGAGCCGCGCTGCCGCCGTTTGCGATGCCTGCCGCTATGCCTGCCGCGCCTGCGATTATTCTGCCCGTATTAAGACATCTGTCTACAAGAACAGAGCCTGCTTTGTCGGACGTTCCCACGATACCGCCTGCGTTCAGTCCTGCGCTTACAGCGCCCTGGTTTACAGAAGCGATAATTTCGGTCTTGCCTGCGTCTGCGCCGCCGATAACGCCGCCCGCAGAGGAGTCTTCGGAGCTGACTGCTCCGTTATTCTTGAAGTTGGATACGTAAATTGCTTTGTCGCCGATCGCATATCCGATAGCGCCGCCTGCGTAATTCTTGTTGGATACGCTGCCGTTGTTTTCAACGTAGATTATAGAGGTGATCGCGCTGTTAACGTAGCCTACGATACCGCCTGCCGCGTCTGCCGCGCCGCCGTTAACTGCGCCGTTGTTCTGGCAGGGGCCGAGGTTAAGGCTTCCCTTGACGGTACCAATAATACCGCCGACCAGCCAGCCAGCCTGCGATCCGTCGATGGTGATGCTACCGTTGTTGATGCAGTGCTTAATGGTCGTGCCGTCGGAGTATCCTACGATGCCGCCAACGCACTTATTGTTATCAGTAGCAGGGGCATTTACCGTAATAGCAACGTTAGAAGTACAATTAGCAAAGGTAGTGTTGCCGGTTTCCTTACCTGCAATACCGCCAATACCGTTGTTGCCGTAGTTTCCGTTAGAAGCATTTACGCCCGCGATAATAGTACCTGTGGTAATGCAGTTTGTAAAGGTAGTGCCAACTGCTTCTCCAACTATACCGCCAATGCTGTTAACCTTGGTTACGTCTGCGCTGGACATATCGAGGGTAGTATTAACCACTACGTTCTCAAACACCGAGCCGTCGCCGGACTTAATTACAAAGCCCGAGATCTGCTGGTTATCGGCTGTATTCTTTGTAAAGGTTACATTGGAGTTTACAGTGACGTTATACGCCTTAGTATAACCTGCAGTTGCCCAATAAGCAAGAGGACAATATCCTGCGACTGCCTCGGTAGTAACATTCAGAGTAAGGTTCTGGAAGGTTGTATTCTTAGTGTGCTGGAAGAGCGGTACAGCCGCAGTAATGGTATAACCGTTACCGTCGATTATAGCGCCATCCAGCTGGTCACCATCTGCACTTGTCTTTGCATTGTAGTTTGTAGCATTGGGAATATTCGCAGTAAGATATATCTTCTTATTGCCGTTCTTCAATGCCGCTGTCAGCTCGGACCAAGTAGCAACCGCCGTCCAGCCGCTGTCCTCTGCGGAATATTCCTCGGTCTTCGAGCCGGGCTCGATCACGTTACCTGCGGTTTCGAGGTTTGTGCCGTGGAGCTTGGATGCAACGAGAGCATTCTCTGCTGCGAGAAGCTCGGTGAGCGCCAGGTCTATTCTTGCCTGAAGATCTGCTACGTCGGTAAATACCGCATTTCCGCTCTTGACGGTAAAGAGCCTGATGGCATCGACCTTCTTTGCCGCCTCAAGCTTCTTAGCCATTTCATTCCACGTGGAGCGGCTGTAATCCTCTTTGGAGAGAGCGGACAAACGCTCGATAGCCTTTACAAGCTCCACCTTGTCGATGAAGTACTTGGACTCCTCAAGGAGCTTAAGGGTGGTTTCCTCGTCAATAACCGTGCCCTCGTCGTTTGAGGTGCTGCCTATGATAGTTCCCTCGTAATAGTAGCACTCGTTGATGGAAAGAGCGGTTCCGTTAGCTATGGGAGCGCGGAGCTCCATATTTCCGCCTGCGATACCGCCAAGGTTCATACAGCGTTCGATAGCGCAGCTGTTATCCCCTGCCATGCCTACGATAGCCGCAACGGCGCAGGCGTCGGTGGAGCCGCTTAACAGAGAACCTGCGTTAAGACAGTTAGATACGGTAATGCCTGCGCTTACGTAAGCCTCACCCACGATACCGCCGGCAGGCGCCTTGTTCGACTGTATTGCGCCGTAGTTGAGAGCCGTGTCTATCTTTACGGTGTTTTCGGAGCTGCCGGTTGCAATTCCTACGATACCGCCTACTACCGCTGCCGCGGGACAGGTGATCTTTCCTGCGTTTTGGGAGTTGTTAATGCTAAGATCGTTATTGGAGGCTCCTACGACACCTCCTACTTTCCAGCCCGTTGCCTTTGAGTTCAAGGTGATGTCGCCTGTGTTAAGGCAGTTTTCGTATGCTGCGTCAGAAGAATATCCCGCAACGCCGCCAATGTTATTGCAAGCGATCTCCAGCGCGACCTCGCCCTCTGCGGGAGCTGTCACTCCTGAAAATGCGGGAGCGTTCATAGTAAAATCAAGGTTGCTCGTGCAGCTCTTGAAGGAACAGCCGCCTGCTTCCTCGTCGGTTGCCAGCGCCTTTCCTACGATACCTGCAACGCCGCCTGATGCAGCGCCACAGCTTACGAAGGCGTTCTCGGCGCTTACCGTGATCGAGCCGTTTACGACGCAGTTTTCAAAGGAGGTAGCGGTAGCCACTCCTGCGATACCCGCAATGCCGTTGAGCTTGCTTATATTATTTCCCTCAACGAGAATGCTCGCGTCAACAAGCACGCCCTTGAATTCGGATCCCTTGTTTGCGTTGTTTGTAACGCCTGCTATATAAGCTGCGCGGGTGTTCTTCGACGCGGTTATGCTTACGCTGAAGGTAGAGTCAGATACCTTCGTCCAGCCCTTGTCAGAGGTCTGCTTTGTAAGAGCGGAGAGCTGACCGTTATCCTCGTGAACGAGAGTTGCTTCAACGGTGAGGTTCTTTATCGTAAGATTCTTGGTATCCTCGAAAACAGGAGCGGTGGTGACGATCTTATATCCGTTTCCGTCGATGGTGAGATCGGGGATCAGCGCAAGGCTTTCGCTCATAGTGATGTCGGCGGTGAGGTAGTAGCTCTTTCCCTCCTCCATAGCCTTGAGCGCCTCGTAGTCGGATATAGCGGTCCAGTTCTCGTCATTCTCATATGTACTTGTATTCGCTCCGGGCTCGGTGGTGTTACCGCAGTTAACCTCGTCAGCGCCTACCGCTTCCACGGGGGGCTCTGCCGCAAACGCGGGAGCAGCCGAAACGACTATCATAGACAAAAGCATTGTTATGATCAACAGGATCGATATCGTCTTTTTCATTAATTTGTTCTCCTTAAGTGTTGTATATATAAGTAAATAGGCATAGTTATACCGATAGTATTACATAATAATTCTATACTATTTCGCCATAAATGTCAAGGTTTATTTTCCTTATTCTATTAAATGCACCCCAAAATTGCCCTTTTCTATAAAATATCATTCTTGGCTTTGGTAATTTTGCTATCGAGGATCTAAATTGCAAGAAAAACAAGGGGAAAATAGCAAGCCTTCCCCTTTGGGGAAGGGGGACCACGTTAGTGGTGGATGAGGAGAAGGTTGGTGTTCGCTATGCAATGCTTTGCTTTTGAAAATATCTTAAGTCCGTTCTCCTCATCCGTCGCTCCTTCGTCGCGCCACCTTCTCCACGGGAGAAGGCTTTTTATTTACCTCGTGTTCCTAAGCGGTGCGCCGAGGACATCGCCCACAGGCGTCATCCTGAGCGGAGCGGCGAGATATTGGTGATATGAGCGCAGAAACAATAAACCGCCGTGAAGTCGAACCCTTGCGAGCGGGATAGCGTAGCAAGGGCGGAGCGAAGCGACGGGATCTCCTCAAGAGTTACATTATGCTCCGTAGGATAGCAAAACCTTTTTATAGATCCCTGCGAGCCTTACGGCCCATGCTTTTGGATGAATTCGTTCCTCCTTCATCCAAAAGTTCGACTACGCTCAGGATGACCCGTAAAATAGAATTTGTGCGCATCTTAAACGGGGGTGACGAGGACGTCGCACCCTACAAAAACAACCAATAAAAAATAACGCTCTACACATCCGTAGAGCGTTATAACAATTATTTTTTAAGATTTTTTGGCGCCATCTTTTTGCAAAAAGGTGGCAAAAACCCAACACAAACTAACTTCAATCTCTGCCACGCTTCAGCTCATATCTCGTAAGCAGAAACGAGGCAGTGAAGCCGAGGATGGCAAGGGGGATACCTGTCAGAAGATCGACGGTAGGGTCGCCGCCTGCCGCCCATTTGGTATATATTTCCCACATATCGGGGTTAAGAAACATAGAGGCGATAGAGCCGAATGAAAGTCCAACCACCAAGAAAAACGCCGAAATGCGGTGCTTTTCAAGAATTTTCGAGAAGATCCTCGAAATTATCACGATCCCTGCGAGAAATCCGCCGCCGATGCACATATAAAGCCCAAGCACAGCGGGATTTTTTAGGATATAGTCGAGACGCAGACTGTTGAGTATGGGCTTGAACTGTCCGCACGCCATAAGTATCGCCGTGGCGGAAAGCCCGGGGATTATCTGAGTAGCCGAAACCACCGCCCCAAGAGGGATATACAAGAGGAAAAGGTAGGCGGGAAATGCGGTAAAGCTGTCGCTTCCAACCGATGCCGAGCCGAGCATTATAGACGCAGCGCCGATCGCCAAGGGTATTACGACGCCAAGGCAAAGCAGAGCTGCTCTGCCAAACGTCACGGGCTCGCTCCCTCTCTTTTTTTCGCCAATTTCAGCGGTCAGGGCGGGTATCGCGCCTATCATCAGCCCTGCAAAAAGGCAGACTACGGTGAACATATATTTGCCGAATATCCTCTGAATTATCAAAAATCCGCCTAAAAATCCTGCCGCCGCGCCGATGCCGATAGGTATCAAAAAGAGCAGACAGCGCTTGAGATCATTAAAGATATTGCCGATCGCATAAAGCAGAGAGGCGTACATGCCGAATATTATCGCCACCGTGGAGCCGCTGACTCCCGGTACTATTACGGCAAGTCCTATGAAGGCTCCCAACAGCAGAGCCAGCGTGAAGCTTTTGGGCGTGTGCCTCTCAAGAGGACATTCAGCCTTTATCCTGTCGTTCATTCTTCCTCATTCTCCGTTATTTTTTGTTGCTTTATATTCTTCTTTCCCACGATTATATTGAGGCTTCGCATAAGCACGGACCTCAGCTCGTTGTCCATGGCGTTCCACGCCTTGACTATCTTTATCTTGTCTGCGTTCAGGTCGGAGAGGGTCTTGGCATTGGTGGACACCAGCGCCTCGTAAAGCTCGTCAACGAATCGCTCGCGCTCCTCGGGGGAGATCTCTGCCAGCCAAGCCTTCAGCGAGCTGTCGATAAGTCGGCTCTCCTCGTCGATTGAGTCAAGCTTTATAAAGCCTCCGCCCATCACCGCCCAGCTAAGGGGATTGTGCTGAAGCAGACCCGTAGAGCTGCTCTTTACCACCGTGTATCTCTCCTCGTGCTCGAGCATCATTCCCACCACCGAGGTCTGTGGAACAAGCGTGAATATGCGGTCGCGCATTTCGTCGTAATCTGCGCTCTCGATGAAATCTCTGTCAAAGCCGGGACCGTCGTGGTTGTATACGGCAGAGATTCGCGCCTTGGTGCTCTCACTTGCCTTTACCGAGGCATAGACCGCAAGGTTTCCGCCCTTGCTGTGTCCGCCAACGTAAAGCTTACCCTCGGTGAGCGAGGCTATCCTTTCAAGATATTTCAGCGCCTCGGTCTGCGCAGGAACAGGCTGCATAAAGCTCATATTGAAGTTTTCCTTCCAGCCCACAAGCGTGTCGTCGGTGCCCCTGAAGGCTACGAAGGTGTCGCCGCCGGGGAGCATAAAGCTTGTTGCCGAGAACTGTATCTCCTCCTCGTCGCACACGCGGTTTACGTGACAGAACGGGCGTGTCAGCCCGAAGCGAGCGGTCTTTGAGGTCCGCACGAGCAGGGTGATTATCTCACGCGGAATGATAAGCCCCATGCTCTTGATTATTCCGCTCTGCGCCTTAAGATAGCTCCTTGTGGCGTTCAGGAGAACGGCAGGCTTTTTCTCCCCAAGGTCCTCGCCCACCGAATCCGAAAAATCTATATAGCTTAATCCCGAAAATATCAGGCTGTCTACCTCGCCAACGTGTACGCTCTCAAAGGACAGGTCGCCCCGCCAGTTGAGGTAATCGAATAAGCCCGAGGTCTGATTTGCGTTTTGAGCCATATTTCTCCTTTATATCTGCTTGTGTACGCTCTTGTACTCGTCATAGAAGCGGTAATAAGGACAGCTTTGGGTGCGTCTTCCAAGGAAATTCGCAAGCTCGTCCTGATCAAGCGCTACGTCGCATACGTAGGCGTCAAGCTCCTCGTCGTAATCATAAAATTCACAGCTTTCACAGCTGCCCTGTATCTTTTTCTTTTCCATACGCCACCTCAGTTCATATATTTCAGTCGGTCAAGGCAGTTTTGCAGGATTATCTGCGCTGAGAGGGTGTCGATGACAGTCTTTCTCTTCTTGCCTCGCGTATTTGTTTCGTTGAGGTAACGCGATGCGGTCATTGTGGTCATTCTCTCGTCAAACATAGCCACGGGAAGGCCCGAAAGCTCCTTGACGAAGGCGGCAAATTTGCGACATCTTGTGGCTCTTGAGCCCTCGCTTCCGTCCATATTTACGGGCAGACCCACGATAACGGCAACCGCTCTCTGCTCCTTGGCGGCGGCTGCCACAGCCTCGGCGGTCTTGTCTATTCCTCCGGGGCTGACGTAGCCTATTCCCGAGGCGAGAAAGCGCGAGGCGTCGGATACGGCAAGACCCGTGCGGGTGTCACCGAAGTCCACCGAAAGTATCTTTCCCGTAGTTGCCTTTATATCGGCAAGAGTATTCAGTTCGTCTATTTTAATTGTATCAAGATCGGGCATTTTTATTCCTCTTTTTGTTTTTTGATAGCGAGGTCGCAAAGGCTCTCGCGACTGTTCAGCGACGGGTCGTCGATGACCTGCAAAAGCAGGTGCTCAAGGGTGTCTCCAATGTCTTTTCCGCTGATCCCAAGGGCGATAAGGTCGCCTCCGCCGATGGCAAGATCGGATATCTTGCAGGGCGCGGAATTGCTCTCGGCAAGGCTCAGCGCTTTCTCGGGGCTCTCGCCAAAAAGGACGGATGCGCGGATAGCAGAGAGGGCGCGGTCGCCTATCTGCGAACGCAGAGCCGTCACCTGACGGGGCTCGGTTATCCTCACGCGAGCGTTTTGAGAGATAGCAACGGCTCCGCTCTTCTGGCGGTTGGAGCAACGCAGATAGGACAAGATCTCTCTCACCGCCTGCCCGTCGGCATCGGCAAAATACATACCAAGGCGCTCCTCGTCGCTCTCACCCATAGCCGAAAGCAGACCGATGACCCTGTCTGACGGGGTGTAATTCGGTGTAACGTAGGGCAGGATCCCCAGCTCCTTCATAAGAAGCAGAGGCTTCTCGGGATGGTGGGAGCAGATAAGCTTTATAAATTCGGCAGAGATGCGCTCCTTTGCTATGCGCGAAAGCCCGTCGCGACAGGCTACCGCTCCCGAAAGGGTGTCGGGGTGGATGTCAAAGCCCAGCTGAGCCGAGAACCTGAAGGCTCTCATAATTCGCAGAGCGTCCTCGGAAAAGCGCTTTTCGGGCTCTCCTACCGCGCGGATCATACCCGCCTCGGCGTCATCGATTCCGCCAAACAGGTCCACAAGCGAGGTCTTGGGGCTGTACGCCATAGCGTTTACAGTAAAATCGCGCCTTGAAAGGTCGTCGGCAAGCGAACGCGTAAAGCTTACGCTGTCGGGACGGCGCATATCGGTGTAGCTTCCGTCAACGCGGAACGTAGTTATTTCAATGGGTCTGCCCTGCGAGATAGCCGTCACCGTTCCGTGGGCAAGTCCCGTGGGAATGGTGCGGAAGCCCGAGAGTATCTCTAAGGTTCGTTCGGGGGGACAGGAAACCGTCATGTCGTAATCGTTGGGCATCTTGCCTAAGATGGCGTCGCGGACACATCCGCCTACGATGTAGACCTCCTCACCCGCTTCCCAAATGGCTTTCATTACGTCAAGGGCATAGTTGGGTATGGCAATAGAAATATTCGATTTTTTAGTCATTCTATCACCTCCCTTTCTTTCTGCTTCTATTATACACCTTTTTTTCGGTTATGTCAATTTATAGTTAGTTTGTGTGCCGTTTTTCCACCTTTCTTTCGAGAAAGGTGGAGCCAAAGAACTTGAAAAAGGGATTGTTATTACGCCTTACGGGAGTGCGGTGCGAATTTTTTGTTGAGCACAATGTTCGCACTTACCTAGGCTTGAAAGTTTTCGTGCGCCTTTTTCAAAAGGCGGCGAGGTCAAGGGCGAGGAGCCCTTGGCGCTCTCCGCAGAGAGCGAAACACCTTTTATCCTTCTATAAACGCAGGAAGGGTGAATTTGCGAAGCAAAGAGGGGAACCCTCGTCGGGGGTTCCCCTTTAATTACTTTATTCTCTTTATCGCCTGGCTTGTGGGCGGGGCGCTCTTTTTGTATGCCGAAATGACCTGCTTTATCTCTCTTTCGCTCTCGCAGGAGAAGATAAAATGCCACGCGACGATACCCTTGTCACGAAGCTCTCGGGTCTTGTCTGCCATATAAAAGGGCGCTGAATTGAAGATAACGCTTCGGTGGCCGTAGCGCATTCTCACGGGGAAGCTCACGCCACGTCTGTCGGTCAGCTCAATTCTGCCCGACTTACAGCTCTCACAGCCTCCAAGCTCACGTCCCACGCATTTTTCGGTGAGCATCAGCGGCGCTCTGCCGTAAACTATGGCGCGGCTGCTGCCCCCGATATCTCTCAGCTGAGCAAGTCCAAGCTCGGGCGAGAGTATCACGTCGCGCACACCCATATCCATAAGAGCGGCAACGCTTGAACGGCTTGCGGCGTTCAGTCGCATATCGCCGTATATCTCAAAGCCCTGCTTTTTGGCTATCTCGATATGCCCGATATTGCACACAAGTGCGTTGGTTGCTCCCATTTTCTTCGCCTCGCCGAGCATTTTTTCGACCTCGGCAAGCTGGCTGTCGAATATAGTTTCGGGGAGCATAACTCCCATTCCCTCCCGTCCGTAGTCGGCGTAATGCTCCAGCGGAATGAATATTCTGTCGAAGTATTCAAACGCCTCGTCGGGAATTTCGGCGGGGTTGAAAAAGGTTGCGCTTCTCGAGGGTCTGCGGCGGTCAGGGGGATTTTCAAGCGCCACTCTTGAAAGGTCGCTCTCACTGCGCTCTGTCTTGGGGGTCAGCGCCTCGATCGCGTTTCTTCTCAGGGCGTTCAGCGCCGAAATGGGAAGCATCAGCCCGTCGTCAAGCTCAAGCGCAAGGCTCTTCAGCGCATAAGGTGTTGCGCCAAGCTTCGATAGATTTCTGCGGACTACCTCGTCGGAAAGAGGCGCGTTTATTGCTCTCTCGGGCACGGGGCCCGTGACCGTGGCGCTGTTGTCTGCTACTCTTGCGGTCAGCTCGATAGGTCTGTCGGCAAGGATCTTTGCGGTCAGCTCGATAGGAATTTTTCTCGTTATATTTTCAAAGGGCTTAAGCTCCGCGCTCTGCTTTTTGTCGTTTTCTGAACGAATTCCAAGCATAGTGCGACCCTTTTTGCCTGTGTAATATCCGTCGGTAAAGCCTCCGCGAGAGAAGATTTTAGCAAGCTCTGCCATATCTCTGTCGGTGGCGTTTCTGCCCTCGTCAAGCAGTCTGCGCCAGATGGCGGTCACGTCGCGGACGTATTCGGGCGACTTCATTCTGCCCTCTATCTTGAAGGATGCCACTCCCATATCGCAAAGCTCTGTGATATGTCGGGCAAGCGAAAGGTCGCAGAGCGACAGGGGGTATCCCTGACGGCCCTTGCCCATGGAATAGGGCAGACGGCAGGGCTGGGCGCACTCGCCGCGGTTTCCGCTCCTGCCTCCTACGAGCGAGGAGAAAAGGCACTGTCCCGAGGTGGAAACGCAGATAGCTCCGTGAACGAAGACCTCTGCTTCAATAGGCGAATTCTCGCAAAAGCTTCTTATGTCCTCACCCGACATCTCTCGGGCGCAGACCATGCGCGAAAATCCTGCATTTGCAAGCTCTCGGGCGGCTGCCACAGAGTGCCCTGACATCTGCGTGCTGGCGTGAAGCTCGATGGGAATGCGCTTCTTCAGCTCTCTCGCCATACCGATATCGGCAACGATAAGGGCGTCAGCGCCAAGCAGATACGCCTTTTCCGCCGCGCGGAGATAGTCCTCGCGCTCGCGGTCGTATATCAGCGTGTTTGCCGCAATATATACCTTTACACCGTAGGAATGGGCAAGCGCGATGGCATCGCCAAGCTCCTCCTCGGTAAAGTTTTTTGCATTTATTCTTGCATTGAAGGCTACGCCGCCTACGTATATAGCGTCTGCTCCGCCCTCAATTGCCGCTCTTAGCGCCGTGGGAGATCCCGCAGGCGCAAGCAGCTCCGGAAGTATTAACTTTTTCGCCATGGGTTTCTCCTGAAAGTTAGTTTGGGGATCGTTTTTCTGTCCTTTTCTTTCAAGAAAAGGACCAAAAGAACTTGAAAAAGAGGTTATTGTTAAATGTTAGGGGGTGTTTAGTGCGTAAATTGGAGTTGGTTGAAATGATAGGTAGAATTTTCGGACCCTACGTCCCGAAAATTCGTTGGATTTTATTGTAATGTGTTTCGCACATGTTGGTGTAACGCTTAAATTTTGTAGGGGCGACGTCCTCGGCGCACCGTTTGGGAACACAAGGTCAATAAGAGCCTTCTCCCGTGGAGAAGGTGGCGCGACGAAGGAGCGACGGATGAGGAGAACGGGCTAAGATATTTTCAAAAGCAAAGCGTTACATAGCGAACGTCAAC
>JAZQVZ010000070.1:0-16896 GCA_045632105.1 Eubacteriales bacterium
AGACTAAAGCTCTGCGACGCATCCGACAGATATGATATAACGGTGAAAAAGCACTGTCATATCGTGTGTAAGGGGTGCGGAGCGGTGGCGGACGTTGAGGTTGAATTCGACCACGAGCTGTTCGCAAGGGAAGCGGTCGGACATGAGGGCTTTGAGATATCCGAGTGTAATCTTGAGTTTAGCGGCTGGTGTACCGAATGCGCCGAAAATCAAACAAACTAAAAAACAAAAAATTATTAAAATTTAAAGGAGAAAATTATCATGGCAAAATGGGTATGTTCTGTATGCGGTTACGTTCACGAGGGAGACAGCGCTCCCGAGAGATGCCCCCAGTGCAAGGTTCCTGCTGAGAAGTTCAACAAGCAGGAGGAGGGAAAGCTCAGTTGGGCAGCAGAGCACGTTGTAGGTGTAGCGCAGGGCGCTCCCGAGGATATCATTATGGATCTTCGCGCTAACTTCGAGGGTGAGTGCTCCGAGGTTGGTATGTATCTCGCAATGGCAAGAGTTGCGGCAAGAGAGGGCTACCCCGAGATCGCACTCTACTGGGAGAAGGCAGCGTTTGAGGAGGCAGAGCACGCTGCAAAGTTTGCTGAGCTCCTCGGTGAGGTAGTTACCGACAGCACCAAGAAGAACCTCGAGATGAGAGTTGCAGCAGAGAATGGCGCAACCGAGGGCAAGTTCGGCCTCGCTAAGAGAGCAAAGGCGCTCAACCTTGTCGCTATCCACGACACCGATCACGAGATGGCTCGCGACGAGGCAAGACACGGCAAGGCATTCGAGGGACTTCTTAACAGATACTTCAAGTAATTTAACGACCTGATCGTAGGGGGATAATATTATGGTAGAGAATTATATGGTATGCAATTGTATGCAGGTAAGCTACGCGGATATAGCAAACGCGCTTGATACGAGCAAGAATTTTGATAGCGTTCTTGAGGCCTTTGAGAACGTGCAGAAGGCTACCAGCTGCTCCACCGGATGCGGCGGCTGCTACCAGCAGGTGCTGGATATTATCTCCGAGATAATGATGGGGAAGTAAGACACGAAAAGGAGAAAGCCAATGAAATACATTTGCCCTTGTGGCTATGAATACGATCCCGCTATCGGCGACCCTGATAACGGCATAGCTCCCGGAACGGCTTGGGAGGATGTCCCCGCTGATTTCGTTTGCCCCGTATGCGGACTTGATAAGGACGCTTTCGAGGTAGAGGAGTAATAATTTAAGGAGCGAGCCTCAGCTCGCTCCTTTTTTGTATTTTGGAAGCCTGTACTGGAAGTATTAAAGATTAATAGCGCTGTGAATTTATTTTCACAAAACATTCGATTTATATTCACAAACATCGATTGGGTATATGATATAATTAAAGATAGAAGAGTATATTTTAAGAAATGGGGAATGATAGATGATAAAAAAGCTTCGTGAAAACGCAAAAATTATTGTTGTCTTTGCTGCATTGTTTGTAACGGTAATAACACTGTTGCTGTTGGTTATGAATGCGGGAAAGAAAACATATACAGTAACCTTTGATCTTGACGGTGGAACGCTTGTTAGCGGTGAGCTTGAACAGGTTGTTATAATGGGACAGAATGCAATTCCTCCTGAGGTATCAAAGGAAGACTATTATCTGGAATCGTGGAGCGCGTCCTTTGAGAAGGTTACACAGGATATTGTTGTAAAAGCAGAATGGGCGCGTCCCGTTACTCCCGGTATCAACTATTCTGACGGATCAAATTACTCTACTATTGCCAGTGGATACAAATATATTCAGGGTGAGATCACTCTCGGATCTCATAATGGAAGCCGAGTAATACTTGGTATCAATGATTACGCTTTTGCGAATATCACCGGAATCACCAAAATATCCCTGCCCGAGCACATTCTTTCGATTGGAGGAAGAGCTTTTTCGGGATGCACGGCTCTTACAGAGATTACAATTCCCGAGGAAGTCGTTTCTATTGGAGATAGTGCCTTTAACGGTTGTATTGCACTGGAAACTGTTGAATTAAACGAAGGTCTTGCCGGAATTAACCCGAATACCTTTGAGGGGTGTATTGCTTTAACTGAGATTGAAATCCCCTCAACTGTTATATACATAGGTAGCGAGGCTTTTTACGGTTGTGAGGCGCTTGAGACACTTATTATTCCTGAGGGCGTGGAGCGAATTGAATCTGGAGCATTTGCAGGCTGCAAAAAGCTCCAAACGGTTATTTTGCCTCAAAGTCTTTTGGAAATTGGCGAAAATGCATTTGAAGGATGCGAAAGCCTTACCATAAAGACATCCTACGAAGAGGGTGAAACACCCGAAGGCTGGGAGCAGGGCTGGAACGGCAATGCCAACGTGGAATGGGGTTGCGTTATTGAAACCGAAGAGTCGGATTCATAATGTAGGGGGACTTTCATTATGAATATGTTTCACATGCTGGGAGTAATTGCCATAGTGTTTTTTTCGGCAATGCTTCTGATGTGCTTGTATCGCGAAAAGCTGAACAAGCCCATCGTTAATCGGCTGATGATATTTGCGTGCGCGGTGTTCTTCTTTTTCTGGAACTATGCGGCATATCTGCTCGGATGGTTATCAGACGGATTCATGACTCTTGAAAATATAAGCCCCTTTATATGCACGCTGATACTTCTTACGCCTTTCTTGTCGACACGTATCAAGGATTTTGCTTATGCTGCCATAGCATATCTGAGCTGTGGAATGTTTATCGCTCTGTTCTTTAGTCCCGTTGCGCAGAATCTCATTAATGACGTGACCAATATCAGCTTGGTATATGTCGCTGAAGCAAGCTGTCATTTGATAATGGCAATTTACGGATGTTATTTATTCCTTGCCAAAAAGGTTAAGGTAAGCATTAAAGAATTTGGAAAGTCTGCGCTGTTTATGTATACGATTATTTTCTTTGGCATTTTTCTTAACTGGTGGTTCCACACAAGTAATTTCGGAATGAATATGCACGGAAAATACTCGATTTATTGGCTGGATATTTTCGGCAGCTTTGAGGCAACGCTTATAGCGTATCTTATAGGCATTTGCGGAGTATTACTTTTAGGATATGCGACCGGTGCATTTTTGGAATGGGTTTGCCGTCCCAAGGTATCAAAAGATAACGCGCTTGCAACAAACGAAAATAACGAGGTTATATAAGCTTATTAATTTGTTTGGCACACGATGTAAATTGACGAATAAACAAAGAAAAAGGATGGACTTGTTCCATCCTTTTTTATCTGTTACCGAATAGATTTTATGTGAAAGTTGCTCGAAAATACGAGTTAGGTGTTGCAAAAATCTTTTTTTGTGGTATAATACTTATCGTTAGGAAAAGAAAGGCAATAGAGTGTTTATGGATTTTTGGACAAAAATTTGGGAAATACTCAGTGCGACTATGGAAACACCTACGATGTATGGTGGATTTCATATTTTGTGCTGGGGCATTACACTTGGCAGCGCTGCGCTGCTTTGCCTCCTTTATAAAAGGGGACACATCAAGAACGTACGTCGCGTGGTTTTTCTAACCGCTATATTGGTGTTGGTTCTTGAAGTATATAAATTGGTAATAATGGGTATCTTATACGGAGATAAGACGAAATACGAATTTCCGTGGAAGTCCTTTCCGTGGCAGTTTTGCTCGATGCCGATGTATCTGGGATTGCTTGTAGGCGTTACACGTGGCAAGGTACATAACGCGATTTGTTGCTTCCTTGCAACCTTCGCGGTGTTTGCGGGAACTGCCGTGATGGTATATCCCGGGGACGTGTTTATTGAGATTGCCGGTGTAAATGTTCAGACGATGGTGTGCCACGGATCAATGTTGGTAATAGGTATCTTCCTCTATTACACAAATCACGTTAAGGCTGAGCTTAAAACTCTTTTTAAAGCGCTGCCGGTGTTTGTTATCTGCCTGACGAGTGCAGTTCTGGTTAATGAGGTCGCTTACCGAGTAGGTATTAACAATGCCGAAGACTTCAATATGTTCTACGTCAGTCCGTACGAGGAAGGATATCTTCCGATTTATAGTTATGTTCAGGAAGTAGTGCCTTATCCGTGGTGCTTGCTGATATACATAGCAGGATTTACTCTGGTGGCCTTTGGGGTTTTAGTGATCGCAATGGCAATAAAGGGTATTTCGAGCCTGAAAAAGGAGAGCGGGGGAGCTAAGCACGACCGAACCGAATAAAAGTGCCTGCCCGCGCGGCGTCCAACAGGGAAGAGCAGACGACGGTCTGCTCTTTTTTGCGTTTTCTGAGAGTGTTTTTAAGGGAGAGATTTTGAGCATACGTCTGGGTAAAATTCCGATCAAAACATACGTCTGTTTATATTGTATATAATAATATGGTAGAAACATAAATTATTTCAGCTGCGTTGTTGACTGGCAGGCCAAAATTGGGGTCATTTAAGGCGATTTGGGGAATATGTTAACAAAGTGTGTACTTTCATAAAAGTCAATTGACAATATGAACAAAAAATGGCAAAATTGTAAACGCGAATTTTGGCGAGATTGTCGATAATATTCGAGATATATTGACTTTTAGGCATTTTTGGTGTATAATTCAGCCTAGATAACGGTGGTTATATCGTGTTTGATCTAAATTTTTTGTTTGAAAAAATCCAAAATGTGAGGTTTATTTGGAATGATTAATTTGACGTTTGCAGCCGGCGCTGCCGGTGCTGCATTATTACTGGTGGGACTTTGGTTCCTTCTCCGATGGGCTAAGATCAATATCGCGTATGCGACCAAACCCCTTGCGGCGGCCCTGTTTTTGGTATCCTTTGTAAGATACCTTTACTTGAAGCCCGCGATTTATAATTTAAAGGGGCTTGACGACCTTAAGTCGCCATTTAACGTAGAGGCGATCAATACCTCGCAAACGGCGCTTGCTGTTCTGCTCGTGTGGTTCTCGTATGCCGCTATACTTCTGACGGTGATGAGCGCGTTCTTCAAATACAAGACACTGCACAGAATAGTTAACCTGTTCTGCTTACCGTTCTTTGTTGTGGCTCTCGTCTTCTTTGAAACCTATGCGATCGCAACAGTCGGCACTGAGGGCTATGTAATTGAGTCTACAAGACTTTGGATAATGGCAGGAGAGATTGGCGCGGCGCTTGCAATAATTGCGGGCAACATAATCTCCGAGAAGAGATTTGAGGTTCCCACGACTCCGAAGGGCATTGGAATGTTCTTCTACGGTCTTACGACCTCGCTCCTTGCTATAATGCCTTGCTACGTGCTTCAGGCATTTTTCGTAGGCATTGATCCTGCGATAAAGCTTTATGACGTTACACCCGAGCATAGATTTATGCTCTATATGGCAATAGCGCTTCCTGTGATAGGCTATTTGCTCCTCAAGAGAAATTCGGTTGAGGTAAACAGAGCGATCCTCATATATGCGTCGCTCTCATTCCTTTGGGTGTATATCGGAAGATGGGAGCTTGGACAGTTCGCAGAGCTCAAGAACTGGCCGCTTCATCTTTGTAACACCGCTATGTTCCTGATTCCTTTGTGCCTGATATTCAAGATGAAGAGACTTTTCAATTTCAGCTTGTTTATTGGAGTTATAGGAGCGCTGATGGCGATGTTTGTGCCACACGCGATGGTAGAATGGAATGCAATTGGAACCGAGCGTGTTTCCTATTGGGTCAACCACTACGCTGCATTTGGTATGCCGGTTTTGATAATCTCCCTTAAGATATTCAAGCGCCCCAAGTTCAAGCAGTGGATATACGCGATGATAACACTGATAGTTTACTACTGCGCGATGCTGTTTACGAATGCATATCTTACCGCCAAAAACGGAGTTGAAAGTGACTTCTTCTTCACTAACAGTGATTTTATCGTATCCAAGCTCGGTCTGTGGGCGGAAAGGACCCGTGAGCTTACCATTAATATAAACGTTGACGGATTTGATCTGACCTTTTACCCGATATACCAGGCATTGTTTATTCTGGTATACGTTGCACTGTCCGTTGTAGCATGGTTCATCTACGGAATGCTGTTTGGTGCATTGGATGCGGACGAAGATCGAACAAAGAGAGAAAGGGATTATAAGAGAATGAAGAAAGATCTTAAGAAATATCTTGGCGGTAAGCCTGATGCCGCATCGGTAAGCGGAAACGAGACACCCAGCCTCGTTATTCGTAATTTCTCCAAGAGATACGGTAGCAATAAGCATTATTCTGTAAACAACGTTTCCTTTGAGGTAAAGGGCGGCGAGATATTCGGCTTCCTTGGTCCTAACGGAGCAGGTAAGTCTACAATTATCAAGAGCATGGTTGGAATTCAGACCATCACCTCGGGTAATATTGAGATATGCGGATATGACGTAGAAAAGCAGCCTGTTGCTGCAAAGATGAACACTGCGTTCGTTCCCGACCACTACGCATTGTACGAAAACCTTACCGGTAGAGAATACATAAACTACATAGCAGACCTCTTTGAGGTAAGCCGTGAGGACCGTGACGCATTTATCGAAAAGTACGTTGATCTGTTCCAGCTGACAGGCGCGTTTGACAACCAGATGAAGACATACTCTCACGGTATGAAGCAGAAGGTTACTATCATGTCGGCTCTCGTACACAATCCTAAGGTATGGATCCTCGACGAGCCTCTGACCGGTCTTGACCCCACAAGTATCCACGAGGTTAAGGAGTGTATGAAGGAGCATGCTGCTAAGGGCAATATCGTATTCTTCAGCTCTCACATTATCGACGTAGTTGAAAAGCTTTGTGACAAGATCGCAATAATCAAGAAGGGTCAGCTCCGCGCGTTCACTCCTATGAAGGATCTTAACGAAAAGGGAATTGACCTTGAGCAGTACTACCTCAGCATTATTTACGACGGCAACGACGAACACGTTCCTTACGTAGAGCCCGAGGAGGGCGGCGAGGAGGCCAATTCATGAAGAGTTTGTTCATTCTTGTAATGATGCAACTCAAGGAACAAATGAACTTTAAGCGCCTTAAGTCTGAAAATTCAAAATTTTTCAGCATTTTGCTTTCGATCGTTGGAGCGATAGTTAAACTGGCGTTTGTAGTAGGTCTTTGTTTTGCATTTCTTACCATATCGAGAATACTTGGCTTGTTCTCGTTCCAGGGATTGCCCATACCCGACACGGTTATTTCCTTGGTATTTTCGGTAATGATTTGCCTGTCGGTTGTATCCTGTACGGTGGGCCTTACCAAATCCATGTATTACGCGAGAGATAACGCGGTGCTCCTCACGCTTCCGTGTCCCTCTCTCCACGTATACCTTTCTAAGCTTATCATATTTTTCATTTTCGAGATGAAGAGAAACCTCTCTTTCCTCGTTCCCCTGTTTATAGCATACTATATGACCCACGGATATTCCGCAGGGGCTTACGTATGGATGCTGTTCTGCATGATATGGGTGTCGCTTTTCACCGTGGCTATCGGAGCTATATTCTCGATTCCCGCTATGTGGATAGCAAATTTCTTCAGACAGAACAAATGGCTTCAGATCACTGCGCTTGCCGCAACGGTTGTAGGAGCTGCGGTTGCGTTGTTCTATGCTATCTCCCTTATTCCTGAAAATATTGACCTTATAGCTGCATGGACTACGATCTATTGGGATATCCAGGACTTCCTTAATGCATATGCTGAAAAGTTTAGCTATCTTTACGACTTCACACGTATGCTTCTTGGTGAAGTAAAGGATCTTTCTATTTATTTCCCGATCGGCAGAACCTTCAGCAGATTCCTTGTTCTTGCAGGCTCTACGCTGGCAATTCTCAGCGCTGGACTTTTGGTCGTTCGTCCTCTCTTCTACAAGATGGCAAGTACTCCCTTTGAGTACCTAAAGAAGCCTGTTAAACCCAAGAAGAACAGAGTGAAGAATAAGGTTGTTTCCTCTATTTACACAAATTTCCTTGTTACAGTTAAAAACACAAACACAATATTTGCGAACGTAGGAATTCTTATATCGATTCCCATGCTCATCTTCCTTCTTAACAAGATATTCCTTGCTATGAAGACCAGAGAAATGGGAGATCATATGATCATAGCGTTTAACCTGCTTATTATGCTTTTGATCGCACTGAATTCCAACTGCGCAATTTCGAGTATATTCTCAAGAGATGGACAGAGTAGCTATCTTATTAAGACTCTGCCTTCCAAGTACACGTTGCCTATAGTTGCAAAGATCCTGCCCAATACTACGTTTGGATTTGCTGCAATACTTATAACCGCACCCGTGCTTGTGATATCTCTTCCTTTGCCGTTAGTTGATATTATGCATATGATTGCTGCAGTGTCGTTTATCTTCATTGCACATATGTTCTATTCGGCAGAGCTTGATCTTATGAACCCTCAGACGCAGCTTTATGCCAGCGTCGGTAGCACAGTTTCGAACTCCAACGAGATGAAATCAACCGTTTCGGCGTTTCTCATCTCCTTCCTTACAGCGGGAGTAGTATTCTTCCTGTTGTTTGAAAGATCCGGATATGTGTATATCAAACTGATTTCCGTAGCGTTTGCGGTGCTGATATACAGAACGTGGAAGTTCTTCTCGATGCTGAAGCTTTATTATAAGGAGAAATAATTATGAAAAAATCAGTAGTAATTTTAATAGCCCTTATTTATATAGCAGCGGTAGCTCTTGTAAGCTTCTTTGGATTGCAGTTCAAAGTGTTTGAAGAGGTTATTGACGTTGAGAGGATCGAGATCACCAACGAGGGTCAGAAGTACAGCGAAAGCCAGGGCGACTACATTATAGTTATGCCTAACGAAAAAGGGGAAAGACGAATCAAAATAGATTATCACGTTTATCCCGATAATGCGACAAATAAAGAAGTCGACTTTGCTTATGATGAATCCAGCGTTGCAACGATAGATGAATATGGCGTAGTTACCTTTACGGGTAAGGGAATGCTTAAGCTTAGAATTATAGCAACTGACGGAAGCAACGCCGAGGACACCATCCTCATTATATCCCCGTGACGTTTATAAGCCAATATGGCTTTATATAAAAATTATAAAAGGAGGTTTTATTTCTACCCAAGGACTTCATAGTTATACAGTATAAGAAAATCCACACACGAAATCATTTAATTTTTAAAACGCCTATATGAAAGGATATTAAAAATGAAAAGGAAATTATTAATTTTACTTATAGCACTGCTTGCACTTGCTCTGTGTTTTGGAGCGTGCGGCAACAGAAACAAGACTGAAGACCCGACACCCGGCGGGGAAGAAACACAGGTCACAATAACTTCTATTGAGGTTGTAAGCGGAAGCGTATCAACTACGATAGAACTTGACGCAACCCCCGATTTTTCGGGAATTAAGGTGAATGTTAACTACAGTGACGGAACCAGCAAGCAGGTTGGATTTGCTGACGTAACTATCAGCGCGGTTGACACCCTCACCACCGGTAAAAAGAACGTTACTGTAAAATATCAGGGCTTTTCCACTCAGTTTGAGGTTAACGTAATAGACCCTGATGAAACCGCATACATTACCTCTATCAAAATAGTACCCGGTTCTATTGCTTCCGCATACTATATTGATCAGATGTTTGACGTATCAGGCCTTCAGGTAGAGGCTACGTATAACACAGGTAAGGTAAGCATGCTTGCAGCAGGGGAGTATACATATTCTACTGTTGACACCTCAAAGGTAGGCGAGCACACTTTCACCGTAACCTATACTGCTAACCCTGCGCTCACTGCCAGCACCAAGGTTGAAGTGTTGGGCATTAAGAGCATAAAGGTAATCACCAGCACTATCGCAAGCAAGATCAACGTAGGTGAAACCCTTGATACCTCGGGCCTTCAGGTAATCGTTGAATATGCTGACGGCAGAACCTTTGACGTTGGCGCTACGGCTCTTACCATTGGCACTATTGATACTACGACCTATGGTATTAAGGATCTCAGCATTACCTACAAGGGCGTAACAATTAAGTACGCTATTGAGGTAGTAGGTCCTGTTTCGATATCTGTTAATAAGGGTTCTTATCCCGAGAAGGTAAAGGTGCTCGGAACATACGCAGCGCCTGAGATCACAGGATACGTAACCTTCAGTGACAATACTCAGAAGACTCTCGAGGCTAAGGACTTTGCTTCGATCAGCGCTATCAATACCTCCAAGGCAGGCAGCCAGAAGATGACCGTTACTTACGAGGGACTTGAAGCCTTCGTTTACGTTGAGGTTGTCGGCGTAAGCTCGCTTGAGGTTATTTCCGGCGTAGCAAACGAGATTGCTAAGGGCGCAACTCTTAGCACAAGCGACATTCGTGTAAGCGTTAAGTATACCGACAACACAACCGACGTTGTAGGCATATCCGAGCTTAAGCTTGGTACTGTTGACACAACCACCGGAGGAGAGAAGAAGCTTAGCGTTACTTACCTTGATAAGAGCATTGAATATGCTGTTAAGGTATGTGTAGTTAGCGATATTCGTATTGAGGGTATTGCGAATTCCGTACAGTCCGGTAAGCCGATCGATATAAGCAAGATGAAGGTATACGGCGTATACAACGACAACGGCAGCATCGACGACGTTGAGCTTACAGACGGAATAACCACAAATATCGATTCGATCGATATAAACACTAACGAGGCTAAGACTCTTACCGTTACCTACGAGGGTGTATACGGCAGTTTTACAAAGGACGTAGTCATTTACGCAACCGCTCCCGAGCTTGAAAGCATCGAGATCCGCGACTTTGACCGCGAGGTTCTTCTTAATAATGCATATGGCTCCGAAAACGTAGTTGTATATGCAAACTACGGCAACGGCACGAGCGTAAGAGTATACGGCTTTGAAATGACTCCTGTTGCAACCAACGTTGGAGGCAATGTAGACTTTACTGTTACCTACATGGGAAAGACCGCAACGGAAACTGTTAAGGTTTGCGTGATCACCTCTCTCCGTATAGATAACGTACAGAGCTCTGCGCCTTCCGGAGAAGAGATCAGCATAGCCGGTATGAAGGTATACGGAATATACAACGATACCGCAGGAACTCCCGTTGAGCTTAAGGACGGTAGAATTACGACCAACATTGATGAGCTTAACTCTACCTATCTTAACAGCACAGAGTCCAGAACACTCACTGTTAAATACGTGGGTATGTATGGTGAGCACAATGGAACGTTCACAATTGGTACAACCGCACCTCTTCTTAAGGGTATAGAAATTAGAGACTATACAGCTGAGGTATTGCTTGGCGGAACATTCACCAATGATAACGTTTCTGTATTTGCAATTTACGGCAACGGTACCAGCGTAAGAGTATATTCCTTTGAAATGTCTCCCGTTGACACCAATGTCGGAGGCCCCGTAGACTTTACCGTTACTTATGAGGGAATGACTGCAACAAAGACTGTTAAGGTTTGCGTGATCACCTCTATTGAAGTAGAAAACCTGCCGATCTATGCTCCTTCCGGAGAGGAAATCATCATCACCGGTATGAAGGTATACGGAATATACAATGATACCGCAAAAACTCCCATTGAGCTTACTGAAGAAGGTACTATTACTACCAACATTGAAGAGCTTAACACTACTTATATTGATAGCACAGAGCCCAGAATACTCTCTGTTACCTACACAGGAGTGTACGGCGAGTTTACCACAGAACACAAGATTGACACAACCGAGCCTCTGCTCGAGAGTATAGAGATTAAGAACTATACAACCGAGGTATTGCTTGGTGGAACGTTCACCAAAAATGACGTGTTTGTATATGCAAACTACGGTAACGGTACCAGCGTAAGAGTATATAACTTTGAACTGTCTCCCGTTGAAACCAATGAGGGCGGCGACGTGGAATTTACCGTTACTTATGAGGGAATGACTGCAACAAAGACTGTTAAGGTTTGTGTGATCACCTCTATTTCTATAGAGAATGTGTCCGGTACCGTACAGTCCGGTAAGCCGATCGATATAAGCGAGATGAAGGTATACGGAGTATACAACGACTCTAAGGGAACTAAGACTCCTGAGCCCCTTCCTGTTGGAAGCTATACAACTAACATAGATGATCTTAACGCAGATAGCATTAAGAACAGCATGGATAAGCGAGTTCTCGTGGTTACATACGCGGGTGAAATTACAGCGGAAAAAGACATTTTCGCAACCGATCCCGAGCTTGTAAGAATAGAGATTGAGAGCTATACAACCGAAGTATTGCTTGGTGGAACATTCACCAATGCTAACGTTATTGTACGTGCATACTACGAAAATGGTACTGACAAGTACATAACGAATTTCGCTATGTCTGATGTTAAGACCAATGTGGCAGGAGTTTGCACATTTACCGTTTCCTATACCGAGAATAACGTAAACAAGATTGCTTCTGCATCCGTTAAGATCTGTAAGATAGTTTCCCTTGTTATAGGGGGTGTGGATGGCACTGTACAGTCGGGTAACCCCATTAATATCGACAATATAAAGGTATACGGAGTATACAACGACTCTAAGGGAACTAAGACTCCTGAGCCCCTTCCTGTTGAAAGCTATACAACTAACATAGGCGAGCTTAACATAGGTTCTGTTATTAACAGCACTGCTAACCGTGTTCTCGTAGTTACATACGAAAACGGAGCAAAGGGTGAGTTTACAATAACCGCAACCGCTCCTGCAATCACAGGAATAGAGATCGTAGGCTATGATACAGTCATCGGTATTGGCGGAGAGTACAACAAGGGCAGTGTACAGGTAGAAGCTATATACGGAAATGGCACAAGAGGTCCGATTACCGGATTTGGAGTTGGCAACGTAGCAACTAACGCTGCCGGCAATGTTACTCTTACCGTTACCTACGAAGGAAAGACAGCAACAGCGACCGTTAAGGTATGCGCGATCGCAAGCATCGAGCTTAGCGGAGTTCCCGCATGGGTAGCTAAGGGCGGCAAGCTTGATACCACCAATCTTAAGGTTACTGTAAAGTTTGAAGGCGGAGCTCCCGCACGCGAGGTTGCTGTAAGCGATGTAGCTATCGCATTTGATACCTCGGTTGCAGGTGATAAGGAAATCAGCGTAACCTATCTTGGCAAGACAGAGAAGTTTGCTTGCCACGTTAGAGGTGTAAGCGCAATCAACTTCTTTGGTGATTTCAGCACCATTAGAAACGGTTACGCAGTTGATTTCAACAATATTATGATTGATATCACATACACCAACAATGACAAGGAGCAGAAGCTGCTCTCTACCATAGATGGTATTACTGAACAGAAAGCCACCGGACAGATCCCTGTTACAAATGATAAGGGTGAAGTAACCGGTTACAAGGTTACCGTTACTATCAAGCATGCAGACGCTCCTGCAATTTCGAAGGATCTTAAGGTTATAAGACTTTCGTACATTCACGCGTTGACGGGTACTATTCCCGCATCCGTATTCCAGGGTGATCCCATAGATTTGAGTTATATCAAGATAATGTTGGTATATGACAACGGTGAGTCCTTCCTCGTTGAAGCTTATAACAATCCTCTTGTAACGTATGAAAATATCGACACCAATACCCCTGGTTCAAAGCCTGTTAAGGTTTGGTACAGCGGAGAGAACGATCCCTTGACCGGAGAACCTTTCGAAACCAACGTAATCGTTGAAGTTAAGGGTGTAACTAAGGTTGAAATCGTTGAAAAGAGCGTACGCCAAAAGCTTTATCAGGGTGAAACGATTGATGAAGTAAAATATCTTGCTAACTTGTTGGTTAAGATCACCTATTCTGACGGAACTTACACATACGTAAAGAGAGATAACACTCGTCTTGAAATAGTAAGCCTGCCCGACACCGCTAACGCAGTACCTCAGCAGCTCGTTGTTAAATATCTTGAAGTAACAAGTGAAGCGTTTACCGTCGAGATCGTGGCGAAGCCTGAGAATGCTGATGAGGGCGGATACATCTTCGGTACTCTCAGACCCGACGGGCTTGTACAAAGAGATAGCTACAAGGGTAACTTCAAAGACGGTGCAAGTGAATATCGCGTAGGCGATGACAATGACTACTACTTCTATCTCAACGTTGTTATGCTTGATCCTAGCCTTAATATCATTGAGCAGGACGGTAAGGGCGTGCCTACGGTAGCAACTATTACTATGAACGACACTACCACTCTTACCGCAACAAAGAACGGTAGCACCATAACCTATTCGAACGAGGGCATAGACTACGTAGTATTTAATTCTCAGAAAAATGCATACGACTTTACAGAAGCTGCTGTTGGCCAGAAGTTTAAGCTTGATGTTGTTCCCGATACAAGCGACGGACGCTTCATGTATGATGAGAGCAACCCTGACATCATGCAGACACATACCGTAAGAGTTGTTAATGGATACAACATCTATTATGGTTGGGAGCTTAACATTATTACAAACAACCGCACTGATATAACCGAAAAGTGTTGGGGAGAGGGCGAAAGACAGCGTTACCAGTCTGATCTTGCTAAGGCTTTCCTTGCCGAAATGGGCGTAAAAATATACGGTAAGGCTGTAGAAAGACCTGACTCCATTGCAGGTGTAGTTTTGCACGGTAATATTAATCTTCAGAAGGGAGATTTCCCTGATGGCTATTTCGAACCTGTCAAGGATAACGACGGCGTGACCAAGCCTCTTATGTTTGATCAGCTCGGACTTTACAATCTCCTTCTTGGTCAGAGCGGACAGTCCAATAGCTTCAACATTTACGGAAACTACTATACTATCTATTCCTACGACCTTCCTTGCGTAGCGCCCAAGAACGAGTTGAATAACGACGATGAGTATTCCTCCTCCTCGCTCTTCAAGGTTACAACCTCCGGCAATGCCTACACCAACATTGATACAAAGCTTGGTGACTCGACGAAAAATCCCTTTGCCGATTATGTGTTCAACGTTCAGGATCTCGCTACCAGAGATAATGACCCCAACAGTAACGACCAGAGCGCCAGCGAAAGACACATGAGAGGTCTTTCCTGCTACCGCGTTGAAGAAAACGTTGCTAACATTACTAACGTAAACGTTGACGCGTTTATGACTTCTCTTAATATTGGTAAGGCTAACACTACTGTAAATCTTACTCATGTTAAATTTTATAACGCATGGCAGACTCATGTTTATGCGTATAACACCAACACTTATCAGACACAGCATCTTAAAGCTGAGAAAGAAGTAACGAGAGACGGTCTCTTTGGTGTTAAGCTTACTGCGAACTCGTCGCTTCTTGCAAAGTGCGGCGGTCCCGTAATTATAGCTCAGACCGTTCACCCCGAGTATGCGGCTAACCAGAGTACTGCGGTTGACGTAAATCTTGATGCATCCAGCGAGATCTGGTCTTACGTAACAGGTCAGGAGGCTTGGTTCGTAGCAACTAACCAGGTTCAGCTTGCAACCACGCTTAAGAGTATGATCAAGCCGTTTACAGTAGCAGGACAGCCCGGATTTATTTCTGAGGGTGGAGAGATTCAGGGAGTTCAGACCGTTAACCTGGTTATGATCAACATGGGTACAACGGCAACCATGGGTGAGGCAAACACCGGTTATAACGGAACCTTCACACACGGCAGCGAGGTTGGACTTAGAATGCGCAACTCGCAGAGTAAGTTCGACCAAAACAGTCTGTATTATAACTATATGCTTGAGCAGTATCTTGCTGCTACGGGTGGCATTGCTCCTATATTCCAGTCCGGCAAGGATGCTACTAACTTTATGGCGACAGGTGGATCGCAAACTGCTTTCTATAATCCTATGGATCCCAATCTTGTGGACTACCTCCTTCAGGGTAACGGTTCAGGCGGATTTGCTCCTGCAGGCACAGCATTCTTTGCTACCGATGCAAGATACCTCGGACTGTACTATCAGGGCATGGGTATTGTAATGCAGTATTATCACTGATTAAGCTTATATAGCTTAAAACCTAATTGAATGGTTTAAATTTCAATAAACAACAAAAGCCCCCTTCGGGGGGCTTTTTTGTTTGAGCTTAGGCTCGTTTTTTCGATCTCAAGCCGCCTTTTGATATTTGTTAGTTGAAAGGTAGGCTTTAAATCTTTGGTTGCTCCTTGCGTAAAAAAAGCCGTCGGCAGAGGCGGCGGCTTTTTATTTTTTGATTACATAAGGCTTCTGTAAATAGCCTCGATGTCTTCAACGCTGGTGTCCTTGGGGTTACCGGGACGGCAAGCGTCGTTGTATGCGTCTACGGACATCTGGTGGATATCCTCTTCCTTCGCAACACCCTTGAGAGAGGTTACGATTCCAACGTCCTCAGCGAGCTGACGAACAGCCTCAACAGCTGCTGCGCGGTACTCGTCCTGGGTCATCTCGTCAACGCCCTTAACGCCCATTGCGCGAGCGATCTCACGGTACTTCTCACCGGTTGCTTCAGCATTGTATGCCATTACAGCAGGGAGGAGAGTAGCGCAAGCCTTTCCGTGAGGCATATCGTAGTATGCGGAAAGGGTGTGAGCCATAGAGTGGTCAACTCCAAGACCTACGTTGGAGAAGCCCATACCTGCAACGTACTGACCGAGAGCCATTCCCTCACGGCCTGCAGGCTCGTTCTTAACTGCTCCGCGAAGAGAAGCAGCGATGATGCGGATAGCCTCGATATGGAACATATCGGAGAGCGCCCAAGCGCCGCGGGTTATGTAACCCTCGATAGCGTGAGTAAGAGCGTCCATACCGGTTGCTGCGGTAAGACCTGCGGGCATAGATGCCATCATATCAGGGTCAACGATTGCAACAACGGGGATATCGTGGGGGTCAACGCAAACGAACTTTCTCTTCTTCTCAACGTCGGTGATAACGTAGTTGATAGTAACCTCAGCAGCGGTTCCTGCGGTGGTTGCAACGGCGATTATCGGAACGCAGGGGTTCTTTGTGGGAGAAAGTCCCTCGAGAGAACGAACGTCTTCGAACTCGGGGTTGTTGATGATAATACCGATAGCCTTAGCGG
>JAZQVZ010000071.1:0-11587 GCA_045632105.1 Eubacteriales bacterium
GATTGCGGATATATGGCTCGCGCCACGGTAGTTCTCGACCCCATTTTCAAGAAGGTCGGACTTTCGGGCAAGTCGGTAATTCCCTTTATTATCGGTACAGGCTGTGCTATCCCCGGAGTTATGGCGTGTCGAACCATTCGCAACGAGCGTGAGCGCAGAGCGACGGCAATGCTTGCTCCCTTTATGCCCTGCGGAGCGAAGCTCCCCGTCATCTCTCTCTTTGCGGGAGCATTCTTCCCCCAGAGTGTAAGAGGCTGGATAGGCGCTTCTATGTACTTCCTCGGCATCGTTATCATATTCTTCTGCGCCCTGCTTGTCAACAAGCTCACAGGCGTCAAAAAGAATAGATCCTTCTTCATTATGGAGATCCCCGAATACAAGCTTCCCTCTCTTCCCAAGGCGCTCCTCTCTATGTGTCAGCGCGGCTGGTCCTTTATAGTAAAGGCAGGAACGATAATTCTTGTATGTAACTTCGCGGTTCACGTTATGCAGAACTTCGACTGGAGCTTTAAGGTCGTGGAAGAAGGTATGGAGCACACCTCCATTCTCGCAACCGTCGCATCTCCCTTTGCCTATGCGGTAGCTCCCATAGTCGGGATCGTAGCTTGGCAGTTTGCGGCTGCGGCTATTACGGGCTTTATCGCAAAGGAGAACGTAGTCGGAACTCTTGCGGTATGCTTCGGTATGTCCAACCTCTTCAACCTCGACGAGCTCGCTCTCGAAAGCGGAAACGAAACTCTTGTAGCATCCACCCTTGGAATTTCGACAGCTGCGGCTTTGGCATTCCTTGTGTTCAACCTGTTTACTCCTCCCTGCTTTGCGGCTATCGGCGCTATGGCATCCGAAATGAAGAGCAAAAAATGGCTCTTCGCAGGCATAGGTCTTCAGCTCTCGGTGGGATACACTATAGGATTTTTGACCTACTTCTTCGGCACACTCATCACAGGAGCTGACTTCGGCCCTGCTTGGATGGTCATCACAGGCTGGTGCGTGATCGGAGCTATTGCGACTATCGTAGCGGCTCTCATTATCAAGCGAGAGCTTCAGCAAAGAAGCAAAAAGGCTTAAGGTGACGCTATGACCATACCCGAAATTATAGCCATCGCCGCTATCGTTTTGATAATCGGCGGCTCCCTCTTCTACATAATAAGATCAAAGAAAAAGGGCAAAAAATGTATCGGCTGTCCCTACGGCGACTCCTGTGCGGGCGCTTGTAATTGCGGCGGCAAAAAATAAATTGACAAAGGAGGGCGACAAATGTCCATTCAGGAATCGGGAGAAATGTATATCGAAACGATATACGTACTTCAAAGCAAGAACGGAAGAGTACGCTCTATTGACATATGTGAGGAAATGGGATACTCCAAGCCCAGCGTAAGCCGTGCTATCGGTATCCTTAAGAAAAACGAATATATCGAGGTCGACAAGAAGGGCTATATTACCCTCACAGATACCGGTAACGCTCTTGCGCACAAGATCTACGAGCGTCACACCATCATTACGTCTATGCTTCGTACCCTCGGAGTTGACGAAAATACCGCCGTCGAGGATGCCTGCAAGATAGAGCACGTAATAAGCGATACCTCCCTCGAGGCTATCAAAAGCTTCCTTAATAAAAAGGGGAATTGAAAAAAACAACACACAGAATTATAAAATCCACTTGACAGGTCGCCCTGTCGTGTGGTACAATAACTTATGGGATTTCCTCGTGAAATCCCATTTGTTGCGTTATCTTACAAGTGTTGAAAAATTCTATCGTTTAAGGATGGCTATATATTTATGAAAAATTTCGACATATCCAATTTAATACTCACGTCGGTATGCGACGTAAGACGAGTAAATCACAGCAAGGAGACCGAGGTGTCCGCTAAGGCCTCCCACTGCGTACTCATAATAAGAAAGAACGGCTCGTCGGTATATACCGTAGGCAAGCATTCCTACACCGCAGACGCTGACACCGTTCTCCTTATCACCAAGGGCACCGAGTACTCTATGTCGGTGGAAAAAAGCGGCGAGTGTACGGTAGTTGAGTTTGATATTACCGAAGAACAGCTATCTAAAGAATTCAAGGACGGAGCAATATTCGAGTATATCACCGCAGGTGACAAGAGCATTCTCAAGCTTGCAAAGAGCCTTATGCAGTATCACAGCCTCCGCGGCCCCGCGTATAACTCAAAATGCCTCTCCGAGCTCTACTCTCTCACGACTCAGATATCTACCATTCACGCCTACAACCACTCCCTGACAGGAAAATACGGCCTCATACACGCCTCCGTCAAGTTCATCGAGGCGAACTACGCCCGTCAGGATCTCTACACTCCTATGCTTGCAGAGCTTTCCCAAATAGGCGAGACCTATTACAGAAGCATCTTCCTGTCGGTATTCAATATGCCCCCCGCGCGCTACATTCAGCTCTATCGCGTAGGCAAGGCAAAGGAGCTTCTGCTCAACAGTAATTACAGCATCGAGGAGATCGCAGTAGCCGTAGGCTTTGCTAACGCCTCCTACTTCTGTAAGGTATTCAAGAATCTCACAGGTCTTACCCCCTCTGAGTTCTCTCACAAGTGTAAATCACTTGGCTGATAAAACTATATAGAAAGCAAACGAAATGAAAATTCTTGCAATAGGAGACGTGGTGGGCAGAGGCGCCCTCGCGTATCTCGAAAAAAATCTTTGGTCGCAGAGAAGCCGACTTGGCGCCGATATGGTGGTGGTCAACGGTGAAAATGCGTCCGACATATACGGCATTGGAGCTGCCGATGCCGATGCCCTGCTCTCTGCAGGCGCAGATCTTATCACTCTTGGCAATCACGCCTTTGGCAGACGTGATATATATACGATGCTTGGCGACAACCAGAGCATTATCCGTCCTGCAAACTATCCCCCTCTCGCCCCCGGCGGAGGCTACACTCTCCTTGACGTGTGCGGATATAAGGCGCTTTGCATAAACGTTATGGGAACCGCTCTTATGGAGTCGCTTGCCTGCCCCTTTGCTACGGTGGACAGAATTCTCGACCGCGAGGCGGGTAACTACGATTTCGCGCTTATGGACATTCACGCTGAATCCACATCCGAGAAGATCGCTCTTGCGAGATACTTCGACGGACGTATATCGGTAATGTTCGGTACCCACACCCACGTGCAGACGGCAGACGAGCAGATACTTCCTATGGGAAGCGGATATATCACCGACCTTGGAATGACAGGACCTGTGAACAGTATCATCGGCTCGGACGCAAAGGCGGTCATTGACCGTATGAGAAGCAAGATCTCCTGCCGACTTACGGTTGCAGACGGAGAGATATGCGCTACGGGAGCACTCTTCGAGCTCGACCCCGGCACAGGCAAGGTCAAGAGCGTGACCCGAGTAAAATTCTAAAAAAGGAAGCTTTTATGGATAATTCTCTTAACAGCTATTCTACCGCGTCGCTGGCATATCTCGGCGACTGCGCCATAGAGATCTGCGTTCGCGAATATCTCGTTCGCGAGGCAGGGCTTTCGTCCTCCGCCAAGCTCAACAAGGCGGCTCTTGAGTTCGTAAGAGCATCAAGACAGGCAGAGGCGATGAAAAACATCCTTCCCCTTCTCACCGAGGAGGAAAACGCGGTGTTCCACCGAGGCAGAAATATGGGTCACTCAAGTACCCCAAAATCCGCCACCGTGTCCGAATACCGAAACGCCACGGGAATGGAAGCGCTCTTCGGCTGGCTCCATCTGGCAGGGCAAAACGAACGCATCAGAGAGCTTTTCCGAATAGCCTATCAGCTTGACAAATAAAATAAATATATAAAGAGGAAAGAAAAATGACCAATCCTATTATCAAGATCACAGTAAAGGACCTCGGCTCTATGACCGCCGAGCTTTATCCCGAGAAGGCGCCCCTTACGGTTGCAAACTTCGTTAAGCTTTGCGAGGAGGGCTTCTTTGAGGGACTTATCTTCCACCGCGTTATCAGAGGATTTATGATCCAGGGCGGCGGCTACACCGAGGAGATGGAGCACAAGGAAACCGATTCCATCAAGGGCGAGTTCCGTGCGAACGGCTTTATGCAGAACGACCTCAAGCACACCCGCGGCGTTCTCTCCATGGCTCGTACAAGCGACCCCAACTCCGCATCCTCTCAGTTCTTCGTAATGCATCAGGATGCTCCTCACCTCGACGCTCAGTATGCAGGCTTCGGCAAGCTTACCGAGGGCTTCGACGTGCTCGACGCTATCGCAACCACCAAGACAGGCAGCTACGGCTGGTATATGCAGGACGTTCCCAAGACCCCCATCGTTATCGAAAAGATCGAGGTTTTGAGCAAGTAAACGTTAAAAATCGGCAGAAGGACTTTTCTTTCTGCCGATTTTGTGTTATAATCAAGACACAAGAACTTAAAAGGAGTTGTCTATGAAAAACGAAACGAAATTATACAACGTATTGTTCCCATTCTGGATGCTCTTGCTCTTCCCTCAGGTATGGGCTATAATCCTCCCCGGAAACTTTATTATCGACAGCCTTGTGTTGATCATCGCTATGATGATATTAAAGATGACCGACAGAAAGCAATTCTATAAACGCCATATCTTCAAGATATTCGCCTTCGGTATGCTGTCCGACATTATTGGCTCGGTATATATGTTCTTGCTTTTGTGGGCGTTTGAGTTAGATATTATGGGCGACGAGCCTTATTTCACACTCCCCGCGATCGTTATTTCTGCCGTGTTGATCTTCGTATCAAATTATTTTATAACCTTCAAAAAATCAGACAAGGCGCTTCGCTTCAAGCTTTCCCTGACGTTTGCTATCGCTACTGCGCCATATACCTTCTTAATACCCACAAGCTGGATGTATTAAAAAGAAAACCCGACAGATCTTTTGATCTGTCGGGTTTTCTTTTATCTGCCTTTGTCAACCGCCATTTTATTGAACCTCTCAATAAGCGGTATCTCCTATTTGCATTCTATATTAGTCAAGGAGATAAGCAAGATCCTTGGGAAGATCGCGGTAATCCTTTACCTCTACGTAATCCATTCCGTAAATACGAACGTGGCTGTCTCCGCCGCCGTCACCGAAGTCATCACCAACGTAAAGGATCTCATCCTTCTCGTAGCCGTTCTCCTCGGCATACTTCATAATAGCATCGTACTTGTTGTACTGCTTGCCCGAGAAGTCGAAGGAGGAGGAGCCGCCTATGTAAACGGTGTAATCAGCGAAAAGCTCCATAACCTCGGGGTAAAGAACCTTTCTCTTCTCTCTCGTGGGGTCAAACGCAAGCTTATCAGCGATCTCTGCCTTGGTTCCAAGAAGGGGGAAGGTAACCATTCCGGAGGAGTGGAACTCAACGCTCTCACCCTTGTACTCGGTGTAGCCGTACTTCTCGCGAAGATACTCGATAGTCTTTACAAAGTACTCCTTGTCGGGATAGCTCTTGTCCTCGCGAACGATAACGAACTCGCCGTCGATCATCTTACTCTCCTGCATACCGTAGTTACCTACGATATCAATGGGGTAGTTGCCCATCTGATCATATATTCTGGGAGCGTTTCCTGCGCCTACCATAAGGATCTTGTATCTCTTTGCAAGAGCGTCAAGAAGATTCTTGTTCTCCTCACCGAGCTTCGAGCGGTGCTGGGTAAGAGTTCCGTCAAGGTCAAAGCAAATAAGTCTTTTCATAATGTTTTTCTCTCTTTTATTATTCTTAATAAATTTCATCTTTCAACAAATATCATACCGGATACGGGAACGTTCACGGGAGCAAAGTCCGCATCAACAGTTCCGCTTGCTACCTCGTCACCCATACAGTTAACTACACGGTAGCTGCTTCCCTTTGCGCCACGGAGAATGATCTCGGTCTTTCCTGTTCCGTTTACTGCGATAACGCTCTCGTAGTCCGCACAAGGAATAAGGGTGTTTCCGTAAGCTGTAAATATAGCCTTTCCGTCCTTCTCGGAGCGAACCAGCGAATAGTTGCAGTCAAGTCCGTCGGCAATAAGCTTTCCGTCAAGAAGCACGTCTCTGTTCTCTCTCCAGAAGGAAAGATAATAAGCAAGCATACGCTTGTGATCCTCACGAAGTCTTGCTATTCTCATAGACACCTGAGGTACTGCGTAAAGTATGCTTACGAACTGCTGAGCGGCATTCTCAACTGGCTCATCATAGTGCCACATTATCATATCCGAATGAACCGCTGTCTTGCCCGACGTATAGCGGAGGTTTACTATCTCAAAGCGGTTAGCGTAGGAGTCGTTGGGGCAGTCGTTTACGCGGAGCATATTTCCGTATTTGCGGATAGCAGGTCCCACGTATTTCTGTCTGAACTCTATCATTATATCGCTCTTGATAGCGGTAAGCTTTTCCTTGACCTCTGTCATAAGAGCGTCAACCGCATCCTCAAGCGACTGATAATCACGGCGAGGATCGTACTCAAGAGATTTTCCGCGAAGCGCGAAATCATCTATAAAGTCGAGCTTAAAGCCGTCGATATCCCACTCCTTAAGAGCATTAACGTAGGTTCCCACGAGGAAATCTCTGACCTCCTTGTATCTGGGGTCAAATGCATTCCACAGACCTCCGCTGCGGTCACCCGTATCGTCAAGAAGCATATCCTTAAACTTCTCGTAATTCTTGCTGTAAACGCCTATAAAAGGAACCGAGAACCAAACGATGACCTTCATTCCCGTTTCGTGTATGCGGCTTATAAACTCACGCATATTGGGGATCTTCGAGGGAATTACCTCCCAGTCGCCGCAGTAGGCGTATCCGCGGCTGTCGTTATCGCACTGCCAGCCGTCGTCGATAAGCACGGTATCCATTCCAAGAGCCTTAGAAAGACGGCACTCGTTTACGATATCGTCATTGTCCGAAAGCTCCTGATGGTAGCTGTACCAAAGAGAATTCATAGGAAGCTTTGCATATTCGGGAACAGGAGCGGGAGTATAGCCACACTCGTTTTCCCACCAAGAAACAGCATCGTAAAGGCTATCATAATAAGGAATATCGCGAAGGTCTACTCTCACGGTCGCCTCGTATTCCTTAAGGGGTGCTACGGGAACAGTAAAGAAAATAACCTTGTTTGTAAGGAAAGCGTCATCCTCACAAATACCGGTACGAATGCTGATAGGAGTTTTTGCATCGGAAACGGCAATTACCGTTCTGTTGTTTCCGCCTGCCGAGCAGACTGCGTGAAGAGGAAATCCCGAAGCCAGTCTTGTCTGGCTCTCCTGAGGCCAAAACTCGTGAGCAAGACGGCAATCGAAGGAACGGAAGTTTGTCTTCCACGTAGCGTACATGTCGTGGGAAGGAATTTTCCATCCAAGAGTAAACTTTGCGGGAATAGCTTCCTCGGCAAGAGTCATCTTAACATCGAAATAATAAATTCCGTTCTCGCCGCGCTGAGATACAGTAATATCAGCGCCTTTATTTCCGCCGACAACCTTTACGTCAAAATTCATAATACTTCTCCTTGTATATTTTGTTATTAAAGTAATGCTTCTTTGTTGGTAAGATAAGCTATATCGCTCTTACCGCTCATCATCTTGAGGAATTCCTCGAATTTGTCCCAAGTATTATATATGTCAAACTCGTAGGAGTGTCCCCAGACGTAAAATATCTTCTTGCTGTCCCCCTCTGCGCGGTGGTAAACGCTGGGCTTGAACTCAAAAAGATCATCTTGTATATTCGCCACTCAGCTGTCGTAGTTGATACCGCCGTCGTCGTAGCTGAAGGTAAGTATCTTGTTAGGCATATAAAATTCCTCTTCCTTATTTTCTGCTAAGGCAAACTACGTTCTCAATATGTCCCGTTCTCGGGAACATATCAACAGGCTGGACTGCGCCAAAGCTATATCCACGCTCGGTGAACCACTTCACGTCACGGGCAAGGGTGTCGGGGTCACAGGATACGTAAACTATTTTCGGCACCTCGAGGTCCGCAAGACAATCCACAAGCTCGCGGGTGCTTCCCTTTCGCGGAGGGTCGATGACCACAACATCGGGGCGCTGACCACCCGCCGCCTCAAGAATATTCTCCTTGCTTCCGGCGTCTGCGCATATAAACTGCGCGTTGGCAACGCCGTTTCTCTCGGCATTCTCGCGAGCGCACTTCACCGCGCTCTCAACTATCTCCACGCCGCAGAGCCTTGAAACTCTACTTGACATAGAAAGACCGATAGTTCCCGTTCCGCAGTAAAGGTCGAGCATGACCTCGTCACCGCGAAGCTCTGCCATCTCTGCCGCCTTACCGTAAAGAAGCTCGGCTCCGTCACGGTTGACCTGATAAAAGGATGCGGGGGTAATAAAGAATTTCAGAGAGCAAAGCTCGTCCTCGATTCCATTCTTACCGAAAAGAGTTCTGTATTTATTGCCAAGCACCACGTTGGTGTTAGCTGTGTTTTCATTAAGTATAACGCTGACGATATGAGGGAATCTCGCGACCACCTCACGTGCAAAATCGTTCTCTCCCTTAAGAGATGCGCCGTTGACTACAAGACAAAGCATTATCTGCTCGGTCTTAGCTCCTACGCGCAGATAAATATGTCTTAGCTCTCCTCTGCCACTCTCCTCGTCGTAAACGCTCCAGCCGAGCTTATCGGCATACTCGCAAACGAAACGAAGGATTGGCGCAAAGCGAGGATCCTGTATAGCGCAATCCTCTGCGGGGATTATATTGTGAGTCTTTGAAGCAAAGAAGCCTGCGAATATTCCATTCTTGCCCTTTGCCACAGGGTACTGACCCTTGTTGCGATACCCTTGCGTCTTTCCAGTAGAAAGCACGGGAAGTATCTCGGCATCGGGAAGTCCCGCCTTTGCAAACGCCGCTCTCACGTAGCCGCGCTTGATATCGAGCTCGTGCTCATAGCTGACGTGACGGTATACACAGCCTCCGCAGGACAGAGGCGCCGAGCAGGGGTCGTCCTCGCATCTGTTTGAGGATGCCGTGATAATATCCATAAGCCTTGCCACCGCAAAGCTCTTATTGACCTTGATAACCTTTGCTCTCACCCTGTCGCCACTGACGGCTCCACGGACGAACACCACCTGACCGCCGTATCTTCCAACTCCGTTGCCAAGATTATTGAGGTCGGTAATATCAAGCTCAATTAAGCTGTCCTTCTTAAGCTCAGTCATAAATATAGTATTCCTTGCCGTTGTCAAGACAGATGCATCCCAAGGGCTCACCGAATGCGGCGCCGCAATCAAGAGCGATAACGCCGTTGCCGTGATATATCTTGCCCTTCTCAGCCCCCTCTATCTCATAGGTGGGTCTGTGACCTACGACCAGCGTAACGCCGTCGATAAGCTGACAGTCAACGTCTGCGGGGTGATTTATAAAGTCCTCGGGCATATAATCGTCAAGAGGTGTATCGGCGTCAAAATCAGCAATACCAGCGTGAAGCAGCAGATATTTCTTGCCCTTGACCTCTACCTCCTCGTAGAGCGACATATCCTCAAGATATTCGATAACGCCCTCCTTCATATCCTCGTCAAGAGCCTTGAAGCCCTCCATGGTCTTCTGTCCGCCGTCCTGTATCCACGCGGTCATCTCTGCGAGTATCTCGGGGTCGGGAGCAGATTCGCCGCGAAGCATCTTGTCAAGCGCGCAAAGAAGCTTCAGGGCTCGGTAATCGTGGTCGCCCACGATCGGGATTATATTATATCTCATACTGAGATCGCAAAGAAGCTCCATAGACTCGTCGCCGTAGTCAAGGATATCACCCACCACGTACATTACGTCACCGTCGTTAAAGCGGATCTCTTTAAGCAATCTCTTGAATTTATCAAACGAGCCGTGAAGGTCGGAAACCGCGTATATCATAATATTCTCCCTTTCAAATAGCTTTGATTTTATTACTTGCGATAGTTCTGCACTCGATAGTGCCGTCTATCTCGGATATCATTTTTACAAGCGAAGCGCAAACGGGCGCCTCGGTGTAATAATGTCCTGCCTCCAAAAGGTTCATAGGCGCAACTCTTTCATCGTGAGCATCGGTCATAGGATGATAGTCGAAGCGCCCGCTGATAAAGCTGTCGGCTCCCGCCGCTCTTGCGCTCTCTATCATATCCTTTCCGCTACCTCCAACCACAGCCACCGTCGAAGCCTCTACTCCTGCATCAGCAAGGAGCACGAAAGGTGCGCCAAGAGCAGCCTTGACCTTCTTTGCAAGCTCCTCAGCGCTCATAGGCGAGGGCAGTCTGCCGATACGTCCGAGGGGTATATTCTCTTCATAAACAGGCGCAACCCCCTCAAGTCCCAGAAGCTGACAAAGGGTGTCGTTAACTCCACCGTCTACGGCATCAAGTCTTGTATGGAAGGACATTACCGATATTCCCGCCGAAATAAGCTCTATCGCCTTTGCGGAAATAGCGCCATCGCAATCAAGAGCCTTCAAGCCCTTGAAGATAAAGGGGTGATGGGACACTATGCAATCGTATCCACCGCTTATCGCCTCGGCTACCACCTCTGCGGTAACGTCAAGGGCAACGAGAACCTTCTTTGCCTCTCTTGAGGGACCGGGACAACACAAAAGTCCGTCGTTATCCCAGGAGCAGGAAAGCTCTGCGGGTATTCTTTTGTCAAGCTCTGCATAAAGCTCACGAACCGTCATTTGCAGATATCCCCCTTTAATCTGTCTATTATCTCAATTATCTCTATCTCCTCAGAGGCATCTGCATCGGCAACTCGCTTTCCCTCGATTCTGCGGGAATATATCTCTCGGGTGCGTTCAAGAAGCTCCCAAAGAAGCTCTCCACCACGCGAAAGATTTACTTTACCAAACATAAGCTCCTCTACGGAGGGCTCGTATATCTCTCCGCCGTACTCAGCGCAGATGATATGGTATATCTTCTCCTCATTTACCAGAGCCTCGTCGATTATCGAAAAGCCCTCTCGGTAAAGATAGGAGCGAAGTATCTCAGGGTGGGTCATGGGCTGAAGTATCAAACGGTATTTGCCGTTCTTCACCCAGCTCGCCTTGTCGATTATGGATGCTATCAGCTCTCCGCCCATTCCGAGAATAAAAATATCGTCGGGAGCATACTCCTCAATACCGCAAAGCCCGTCGGTGCGAAGTACCTCGACCCTTCCCTTAGCCTCGGAATGATTTATGTGAACGAGAGCGCGTTCAACGGGCCCATGGTTTATGTCAGACGCCACGCCGCCGCTTATTCTTCCTGCGGCGTACAAATATATAGGCAGATAGGCGTGGTCTGTGCCGACGTCGGCTATGCGCACGCCCCTGCGCGAAAACGAGGCAGCAGCCTCAAGTCTTTTACTTATCTTAGGTAAATTCATCAGCTTCTCTTTTCTAAGGTTTTTCGGGAGCCGCCTTCCGCGGCTCCCCCTCTTCACTTACTGTGCGAGAAAATCGTTGATCTTCTTGATAAGAGCGTCAGCGTCGGTTCCGTGTACGGCACATGCGTCAGCTATGGACTCGCCTCTTGCGGAAGGACAACCAAGGCAGTGCATTCCTATCTCAAAAAAGAACTGAGCGGTTGCAGGATTGAAATCCAGAACGTCGCCGATGATAGAATCCTTAGTTACGGTCATTTTATTTACCTCCTTGCTTACTCTATATAATGAGTAATATATAATATTATTATAAGTC
>JAZQVZ010000072.1:0-2563 GCA_045632105.1 Eubacteriales bacterium
AGCCTGCAAAAAGTCCTGCCGCATTAGAGCCGCCGCCCACGCAGGCAACTATGGCGCTTGGAAGGTGTCCTGTCATTTCTATAAACTGGTCTCTCGCTTCAATTCCCACAACGCTCTGGAAATCGCGCACCATCATGGGAAAAGGATGGGGGCCAAGAACCGAGCCGATGCAGTAGATAGCATCATTGTATTCCTTGCTGTATGCATCAAACGCCGCGTCAACCGCCTCTTTAAGGGTCTGAAGACCGTGAGTTACCTCTATGACGTTAGCGCCGAGTATCTTCATTCGCGCTACGTTGGGAGCCTGCTTCTTTATGTCCACAGAGCCCATATAAATGTCACATTCAAGTCCGAAGTACGCCGCAGCAGTAGCCAAAGCCACACCGTGCTGACCCGCACCCGTTTCTGCGATGACCTTCTTCTTGCCCATATACTTTGCAAGGAGCGCCTCGCCCATGCAGTGATTAAGCTTGTGAGCGCCCGAATGGTTCAGGTCCTCGCGCTTAGCGTAAAGCTGAACTCTGCCGCCCATAGCGTTGGAAAGTCTTTCAAGATGGGTAACGGGGGTAGGTCTGCCCTGAAATTCCTTTCTTATTCTGCGAAGCTCTGCAATAAACTTTCTGGACTGACAAATGGTGTAATACGCCTGAGTTATCTCAGCCATTGCCGCCTTAAGCTTATCGTCCACGTAAACTCCGCCGTATCTGCCGAAATATCCGTCTTTATCGGGATAATTATTAAAATAAGTTTCAAAATCAACGTTATTAAGCTTCATAATTGCCTCCTATAAACAAAAAATCCCCAACAGAAATATACCTTCTGTCAAGGACGAATAAAATCCGCGGTGCCACCTTGCTTCACATTAGAAATGCGCTCTTTTTGAGATACTCACATATCCCCGACAGCTTACGCGTGTCATACGTTGCGGAATACTTAATTTCCTCCGCACCCTCAGCGGTCCATTTGCCAAGCAGTTTCTAACCCGATTTTCAGCGCCGCGGGCTCTCTGTGTAGTCTTAATTGGCTTTATCTCCGCTTCAACGGTTTATGATAATAGAGTATAGCACCAATTATCAGCTTTGTCAATAGTTCTCGGCAATTATTCAAGAAAAAACAGAAATGACTCTTGATCACAGCACATTCACCGTAACCAAGAGTCATTTCTGTTCACTCTTGAAGTCTAACATATGTCATTTAACCTTCCTTTCTTAGTCTACCTTTTCTCCGCATCTCAACGCCAAAAACACTCAAAATCAAATTCTCTATGGAGAATACCCATTGTTTTTCGTATCCTGCATCTAAAAAGGCGAAATATATTTTTTCAACCTCTGCGAAGCACCACTTTTTCGATCTGACTAACACACACCGAATTTTTCACACCACACAGCTTACAAGCTTAACACACCGTCAAGATCGTTTTTTCGTGTTTATCTGGCTTCGTTTTGGTTTCGTGTTTAATTTGCCATCGGTCCGTACCTTCCTTTTTTATTTGGAGTAGGATTTAATTTTTCATCGGACTGTTCCTCCCTTTCTGGCTTTATTATAGCACACAATTTTGCCTTTTGCAATAGGTAAACTATACAAAGTTTACAATTATTTTTTGTTTATTGCAGAGATTTTAGTCAAAACAACGAACAAACTATTGACACGCCCCAAAAACTGTGATATAATAGGTATGTTGTTTGGTGCAAATATAAACAGAAACAAAAAGGAACAGACTCAAATGAGCCTGTTCCTTTTTGTTTTTAAGTAATTACTGTGCAGCATCAACGATAGCAGCAAACTTCTTTGCTACGAGAGAAGCACCTCCGATAAGACCGCCGTCAACGTTGGTCTTTGCGAGAAGCTCTGCAGCGTTTGCATCGTTCATAGAACCGCCGTACTGAACGGTAACGGTCTCTGCAACCTCAGCGCCGTAAGCCTCAGCGATAGCAGCGCGAACGTATCCGTTGCCCTCGTCAGCCTGATCAGCGGTTGCGGTAACGCCTGTACCGATAGCCCAAACAGGCTCGTATGCTACTACAACGTTCTTAAGCTGCTCTGCGCTTACGTTGGTAAGAGCCATCTTGGTCTGGTACTTAAGAAGAGTCTCGGTGTATCCGAGCTCTCTCTGCTCAAGGGTCTCACCAACACAAACGATGGGCTTAAGACCTGCGTTAAGAGCAGCAAGTGTGCGAAGGTTTACGGTCTGGTCGGTCTCAGCGAAGTACTGACGTCTCTCGCTGTGTCCGATAACAACGTACTCTACACCAGCCTCAACGAGCATCTCTGCGGAGATCTCTCCGGTGTATGCGCCGGAAGCCTTGAAGTGCACGTTCTCTGCACCGATCTTGATATTGGAGCCCTTTGCTGCCTCAACAGCTGGGGGAATGTCGATTGCGGGAACGCAAAGAACAACCTCGCAAGCGTCCTTGCCTGCAACGAGAGCCTTCATCTCCTCGATAAGAGCGGTTGCGCTCTTGGGAGTCATATTCATTTTCCAGTTACCTGCGATAACTGTTCTTCTCTTTGCGGTATTCATATATTTATTCCTTTCATTACTGCGGAAAACGGCGAATAGCTC
>JAZQVZ010000073.1:0-11234 GCA_045632105.1 Eubacteriales bacterium
CACAATATGCTTCACGATAAGAGCGAGGATGTTTTGAAAGGATTATATAAATCCGCCTCTTTCGTTGTGCAGGCAATCGCTTTTAAGCAAACGGGCAAATATATAAGACTGCAAAAAGATTTGCTCCAAGTTGTATCTTCCAATGAACAGGTCATTGTCGAAACATTTATGAATTTAAAAAATGGCGGACCCGTAGATTTCAATTTGATGTCCGAAACATTATTTGCTTGGTCAAAAAAATGGATTTCAGAAAACAGTTAAACAAATTCCAATTTGTCGAGCTGAATGGGCATTTAATGTTATGTGATTTTGGTGCAAATTTGGTGCAACTCTTTATAGGGTGATACTCACGATATTCACGATATCGAACGGCGTTGCCAAAACTCCAAGAGATAATTACAGCCTTTCGGCAATTATTTCAAAAATCACAGCACTCACTTCGGTGGGTGCTGTTTTTTGCCGTATTTACTTTTTAGAATTTTTATGATATAATAATATTAGATAAATTCGAATTTGACAAAGGAGTGAAAGGTATGGATAAAGAAACGATTGGAACCGTACTATCTGTTGCAAAGCAATGGTGGTTAAAGGTGAATACGAAGCCCGTGCGAATGGGGGCGTTGGACGGAGCAACCTTTCCTCATATCATTAAAGTGCAGTATGTTGTAGATGGAAATACATACGTTAAGAGAAAATGGATCGGCGCAGGTAAAGCAGTTCCTGCTGTTGGGAGCAGGTTGACAGTTCTTTATTGTTCCGGCAAGCCCTCCAAAGCAAGGATCCTCTAATTAAATAAATTTGACGAGGTGTGATATGGATAATAAAATCTTGAATATCACGAATGGTGACTATTTTAACGAATATTTTATATCCAAATTTGGCGGGGTAGCCGTTCCGTTTTGCGAGGCGATGATGGATGGCGAGACCGTGATAAATATCTATTCACATCAGTTTATTGAGCTTCGCGCCAAATCCTTAAACGTTACCGAAGACGAGTACAGATCCAAAATGTATGTGTATGACGCTTTGAATAATAACGACTATCCATCAATTAGTCTTTGGTTTGGGAAAGATACGTTTTGTCAGGTAAATTTGCTGACCCTGTTGGCATATTTGGAACAAATTGAGTATCAAGGAGAATTAAAGCTCAATTACATTGATGACGAAATGTTTGAGGTTTTAGATTCAAATATTGATGTTAAATTAGGCGTATATAGCAAAATGTATGGCGACGTTTTGATTTCAAAAAGCCTTCCGGATGACGTGGGAGTGCTCAATGCAAGGGCAATAGATTTGTTTTTTGATTATCACTCGAAGAACGGAGAGCTTGCGAATCTGGTTAGGGCTAACGCCAATAAAGAAAAGACGGAACTGATTTGTTTATTACTCGATAAATCAAGAGATTACGGTCTGTCTGATTTACAGGCAGAAAAATTAATAAATTTGATCAATGAGGGATAATCTATGAAAAAAGTAGTGTCGTTAATTTTAATCATAATAACGATTTTATCTTGCCTTACTGCTTGTGGAACAGACAAGCAAGAGGGTTATCACTCCACAGACATGCAGGCGAGAAGCTTCGCACCGGGAGAGGGCAGGAAGAATTTCCAAATTAATACTGTTGAGTTGATTACAGATTACGAAAAATACTCCTCCTATCACTTTAATCTTGATTACACGGAAGAATTTTTCGAGAACAACGGTCTGCTTGTGTTTATTGTGTATAGCTGTTCTTCTGACCAAATGAAATATATTGAAATCTGTGAAAAAGACGGATTCTTATATCCTTTATTCGAACGCAAGAAATTAGGAGAAAATGATCCCGCCACAAGAGATATTATAATGTCATCCTACTATGTGGAAGTATCAAAGGAATTTGGCTACAAAGCAGGCGAGATAATTTACAATTATAAGTAAAATTTAAATTTGTTGAGTTGAATGGCGGTGGTAAGGGAAGTAATGGAGGCACAATGAAAGATAAGAAAAGAGAGCCGTGGAGGATAATTGTTGCAATAATCTCTGTGGTATTTATAATATTTTTATGGATAAGCAAGGATATAGCTTCTATTTATGAGAATATGAGCGCTGAAGATGTGCTTCCACTGGTGGTGACAACTGTTGCCGTAAGTCTGTTAAAGGTGGCACTTTTAGCCGTCCTGATATTGGTCGTAAAACTTATAGTTACTAAAATAAAAAGCAAAAAATAAAAACAGCTGTCGGGTTTCCGACAGCTGTTTTTTTAGTGTCCAAATACTTTTCTCAAGGGAAGCTTGTCCTTGAATTCAAAATTCTTGCTAAGCACCTTGCAGAAGAATCTGATGGTTATTCCGTTGAATATAGCGGTGATAAGAGTTCCCCAGCTTATTCCTCTGAAAACTCCAAAGCCAAAGAAGATAAAGGAGAAGGCGACAGATACAATACTATTTGCGATGTCGTAGTATATCTTGACCTTGCCCATATCCAGATGGAACTTTTTGCTTACCTCTATCACGAAGAGCTCGTAAGCCTCGGGGGATATGTAGGTGTTGAACAGAAGAGCAACTCCAAAGGTAACTATGGGGAAGCCCAGCGTGTAGATAGCGATTCGCACCGCGAAATCCGCAGGAAGCATGGATACCAGCATAAGCGAGGCGTCAAGCAACAGACCGTATATTACCGCTGTCACAAAGGAAAAAAGATAGGTTATCTTGAAGCGTCTTACAGTCAGCATCATTATGATCAGAAGCACCGCCTGAAGGGTGTATTCTGCCATACCGAAGCTGAAGAAGGGAAGAAATTCGGATATCTTTAAATGAAGGATATATGCGGGAGCAACTACCATGGCAACTCCAAAGTTTGCCCAGGTCATCATAGCAGTACCGAAGGCAAGAAGCATCAATCCAAAAACGTAAGAGAGTTCTGTATAAAATGTCTTTTTCATTTCTTTATAGAGTTCTTAGCAGCGGTAAGAGTGTTCTGCATAAGCATAGTTATTGTCATAGGGCCAACCCCACCGGGAACGGGTGTGATATAGGAAGCCTTGGGCTCGACCGATGCGAAATCTACGTCGCCCGTAAGCTTTCCGTCAGCGCGGCGGTTCATTCCTACGTCAATGACTACTGCGCCCTCCTTTATCATATCTCCCGTAAAGAAATCAGCCTTACCGATAGCCGCCACAAGAATGTCTGCTCTGCGGCATACCGCGGCGAGATCCTTTGTTCTGCTGTGGCAGACGGTTACAGTTCCGTTAGCGTGAAGCAGAAGCATCGCCTGAGGCTTTCCAACTATGTTGGAGCGCCCTACGACAACACATTCCTTGCCCGATACCTCGATGCCGCTACGCTCAAGAAGAGCCATAACGCCTGCAGGAGTGCAGGGGAGGAAGGAGTAGTCGCCTATCATTATCTTACCAACGTTTTCGGGGTGGAATGCGTCAACGTCCTTAGCAGGAGATATTCGCATAATCACCTCGTTTTCATCGAGATGCTTGGGAAGGGGAAGCTGACAGAGAATACCGTGGATCTTGTCGTTGTTGTTGAGCTTGTCCACGAGGGTATTCAGCTCCTCCTGTGTGGTATCTGCGGGGAGCTCGTAGGTCTCTGAGTAGAAGCCTACCTCGTCACACGCTTTTTTCTTGTTTCTTACGTATACCTGGGAAGCGGGATCCTCACCCACGATTATTACCGCAAGACCGGGGCGCACGCCGCTTTCATTTACAAGTCTTTCTGCGCCTTCCTTGATCTCGGCTCTTATTGCGGCAGAGATTTCCTTGCCATTAATTATTTTCGCCATTTTTATCTTCCTCCGTGTCGGTCGCTTCAAAAATCGAAGCAGGGTTGGATATCTTCTTATACGCGGGGGTGTAGAGCTCCTCGTCAAGCTCCTTTCTATGCGCTCTTATAAGCAATACGGTAAGCGCAACAGAGCCAAGGACGAAGCATAGAAGTCCTACCATTTGGGATATACGGAACACGCCGATATAGAGGCTATCTGTTCTCAGTCCTTCGATAAGCATTCTTCCAAAGCCGTACCAGGTCAGGTACATAAGTACGATTTGTCCGTCAAACTTTTTCTTTTTGTAAAGACAATGGATAAGAACAAATCCTGCAAGATTCCAGAGAGATTCATAAAGGAACGTGGGATGAACGTACATAGTTTCATATCCCGTGTTGTAGGAGTTAAGACCCATTCTGATGAAATAGAGCCAGCTATCCTCAGCGACAACCTCGCCAAAGGCCTCTCCGTTGCAGAAGTTGCCCCATCTGCCAACTATCTGACCTATCATAACGCCAAGAGCGGTAGCATCCATCATTTTGAGAACGCTTATCTTCTTGACACGGCAGACAACAAAGATAGTAGCCGCACCTGCGATAATAGCGCCGTATATGGCAATACCGCCCTCCCAGATAGCTATCACGTCGTAAAAGCTCTTATAACTGTGGGTTTTCAGGGTGGTGAGAACGTAATATGTTCTTGCGCCGAGAACGGCAAATATGATAGTGAAGATGGCAATATCAAGAACGTCATCAAAAATGATGCCCTCCTGCTTTGTGCGGTAAGCGCAGTAGAGGAATGCCAGAATTATACCCGTTACGATAATAAGTCCGTACCAGCGAATGGTTATTCCGTCGCCAATAGGAATTCGTATAGCTACGGGGTCGATCTTGAATTCACCGATATTAAGACCGGGAAAAGAAACGGTAGTCATATTTTACTCCTTGGTTGTGTTTTCTAAAGGTAAGATCACCGAGAGGGTAATACGCTCGGGCAAAAATGCGGTCTTGAACGCATCCTGTACGTCCTCGAAGGTCACCAAATCAATAATGTCTGCATAGGAAAGCAGCTCTGCATCCTCGCAAACAAAGGACAGAAGATTATTTGCAATATTGTCGGTGGAGTCAAAGGATTTAACGAACTCCGCATACATAACTCGCTTTCCTCTTAAAAAGTCCTCGTAGGAAAGTCCGTCCTTGCGAAGTTCATCGATGAACGCAAGTATTTCTTCAAGAACCTTCTTAGGATCGTCAGCCTCTCCCGCAAGAGAGTTGTAAGCCGAGGCTTGTGAGATAGAATATCCGTAGGACATATTGGGAGAGATAAGCTCGCGTTCGAACAGAGAGCTGTAAAGCTTGCCTGCTCTGGAGAATATCATCTCGTCAAGTATTGCCATAACGGCGTCCTTTTTCTGACGTGCCGTGGGGTCTGTGGGAATCTCAACGTCCTTGATTCCAATGTTAAATATAGGCTTTGATACCTGCATTCTTCTCTCAACGTAGGGGGCAAAGACTTCGGGTGCTTCACCTGAATTTTCATCTACCGTTTGCACAGAGAAGAGGGGAGTGTTCTTGGAAAGCTCTGCATCGGCTATCTTCAGCACGGTGTCCGTGTCAATATCTCCGCAGACTATCAGCGCCATATTGTGAAGATTATAGAATGTATTATAGCAATCGTAAAGCAATTCGGGGGTTATCTTGGATATAGAAGCCACCGAGCCGCATATATTTCTGCGAATGCTGTGATCCTTGTACATTCCCTCGAGCATACCGTAGAAGCATCTGTCAGAGGGATTGTCGTCGTACATCTTTATTTCCTCTGCAATTATTCCTACCTCGGAGTCAACGCTTTTCTTAGTGAAGTAAGGGTGAGTAACAAAGCGGAGAAGCTCCTTAAGTGAGCTCTCAAAGTTTTCGGTGCAGCTGAAGAGATATGCCGTCTTATTGAATGAGGTATAGGCGTTTGCATCGGCGCCGAACTGAGAAAAGCGCTCAAAGGAATCGCTTCCGTCCTCGTTGGTAAAGAGCTTATGCTCAAGAAAATGAGCAACGCCGTCGGGAAGAACGACCTCGGTGCCGTCAGCCGTTGTAAAACGGTTATGTATAGAGCCGTATTTTACGCCGAATACCGCATAAGCGGTGGTAAGCTTCTTGGGAAAGACGTAGATGTCAAGTCCGCTGGAGTGTGTTATCTTTTCATATTTCTCACAGAGGAGAGCGCTCTCAAATATTTGTTTTTCAGTCATTATCGAGCTCCTCTGTATCATTTGAAATTTCGGTTCCCTCAACGAAGAATACTGAGTCAAGAGTTATCTGCTTTGCCACCTCGGTGATGTCGTCAATGCTTACCGCTAAAAGCTTTTGGCGGCAATCCTCGATACTGTCGTTTACGCCGAACATAGCGCGTCCGCTGTAAAACGCCTGCATATCAAAGGGGTTGTCGTAAAGCTGACGGTAGCTGTTGGCTATGGAGCGGCGAGCCGCCTCAAGCTCTGTGTTTGTGATATTTCCAAGCTTTATCTGCTCCAGCTGCTTAAGAATAGCGCTCTTTGCAGTTTCAAGCTTATCGACCTCAATGCCGCTGGAAACCATCATTACACCTGTGTAGATGCTGAAGGTGGACGAGCAATAGTAGCAGAGGCTCATCTTCTCTCGCACGTTCAAAAACAGCTTCGAGGAGGGGGAGCCGCCGAATATCTCGTTGAGCATAAGAGCGGCGTAATATTTATCGTCATCGGGGGAGATATGTACTCCCGTGCTGAATCCCATTGCAAGCTTGCCTTGTGATACCGCCATTTTTTCGGTAACTGCGGCGAATTCCTTGCGCTTATACGCTTTAAGAGGCGCAGGGGAATAGGGCTTGGAGCAGGGATATTCTTCAAGTGCTGAAAGCGCCTTTGCCTTGACCGCTTCGGGATCGGTTGCGCCTATATAGAAGATATCCATGGGCGCACCAAGTATGGTGCTACGGTAGTGCTCAAGAACATCCTCAAATGTCAGATCGGACACAAGACTCATAAGCTCCTCGCAGGTGGGATACATAGAGGTTCCCTCACTTATAAGCTCCGCGCAGCGCTTTATGGAGTATACGCGAGTGTTGTTCTTCTCGGAAAGAAGAGCCTCGGTGGTGACCTTTTTCTCCTGTAAAAATGCCTGTTTATCAAAGTCGGAGTTCTTTATCAGAGGGTTAAGGATTATATCGGATATAACCTCGATAACACCGCCGAGAGCATCGGTTCCGTCAGGGATAAATCTGTTGTCCAGAACCTCAGATGTTATAACGAGCGAAAGGTTGTTGCCCACGTGTGAGCTTCTTATCTCAACGTATGAGCCGTAGAGCTCGTCAAGGTGTCTGTTAAGCTTTGACATAGAGGGGAAGCGGCCGCTTCCTCTGCGAAGAAGACCCGAAAGCAGAAGATTGCAGACTACGGTCTTTGGTGTCAGAGCAAGATTTATCGAAAAGGAAAGAACGCCGGTCTTAAACTTTTCGCTTTTTATCGAGGAGAAGGAAATGCCCTTATCCCCGCTCAAAATTTCTTTATTTAAAAGCATTTTCAGCTCCTTTTATAAAAAATATACCACAATATTATACAATAAAAATATGACTATTCTGTGAACGATTGGACATATAGTAGATATATTTTTAATAATATATTAAAATATAAAAAAGGGCTTGAAAGAAAAGGGTTTCTGTGGTACAATGAGATTTGTATTTTTAGTCCTATATTGAGGAGAGATCATGTACAAGATATTAAACAAAAAAGAGCTGAACCCTACGGTAACTCTTATGGATATAGAAGCGCCCTTTGTGGCGGCAAAGGCTGAGCCCGGTCAGTTTATAATTCTGCGAGTTGATGAGGAGGGCGAGCGTATCCCTCTTACCGTTGCAGGATATGACAGAGAAGCGGGAAGCGTAAGAATAATATTTCAGGTAGTTGGAGCTACCACCCAGATGCTCAACCGCAAGAATGCGGGAGAATATATAAGCGATTTTGCAGGTCCCTTGGGAACAAAGACATGCGTTGAGGGACTTAAAAAGGTCTGTATCGTCGGCGGAGGCGTTGGATGCGCTATCGCTCTTCCTGTGGCGCAGAAGCTTGCAGAACTTGGTTGCGAGGTGACTTCTATCATAGGATTCCGTTCCAAGGACCTTCTTATTCTTGAGGACGAGTTCAAGAGCGCCTCAAGCCGTCTTTTCGTAATGACCGACGATGGCTCTTACGGCAGACAGGGCAACGTCTGCGCCCCTCTTTGCGAGATGCTTGAGAGCGGAGAACGCTTCGACGAGGTTATTGCCATAGGTCCCTTGGTAATGATGAAATTCGTTGTTGAGGCGGTAAGACCCACGGGTATTCCTTGCACGGTTTCCATGAATCCCATTATGATAGACGGAACGGGAATGTGCGGAGGCTGTCGCCTTACGCTCGTCCGCGACGGAAAGAGAATTACCGAGTTCGCTTGTGTAAGCGGCCCCGATTTTAACGGCTACGAGGTGGATTTTGACGAGGCTATGTCAAGAGCGTCTATGTACCGTGATTTTGAGCGCCACGCCTACGAAAAGGCGTGTAACCTCTTGACGAAGGAGGTAAAGTAAAATGGCAAATATGAGCTTGAAGAAGAACGAAATGCCCACTCAGGACCCCAAGGTCAGAGCGAGAAACTTTGACGAGGTGGCGATGGGCTATGACGAGGCAACGGCTATCGACGAGGCTATGAGATGCCTTAACTGTAAGAATATGCCCTGTGTAACAGGCTGTCCTGTAAATATACATATCCCTGAGTTTATCGAGAAGATAAAGTCGGGAGAGTTTGAGGAGGCATATAAGATAATCAGCAAAAGCTCCAGCCTTCCCGCAGTTTGCGGACGAGTTTGCCCTCAGGAAACACAGTGTGAGAGTAAGTGTGTAAGAGGAATCAAGGGAGAGCCCGTAGGCATAGGCAGACTTGAGCGCTTCGTTGCCGATTGGCATAACGCTCATTCCACCGAGTCTCCCGAAATCGAGGCTGATAACGGCCATAGAGTGGCTGTGGTGGGATCGGGTCCTTCCGGGCTTACCTGCGCGGGAGATCTTGCAAAGAAGGGCTATAAGGTAACCGTATTTGAGGCTCTGCACGCAGCAGGAGGAGTTCTGGTTTACGGAATTCCCGAATTCCGTCTGCCTAAGTCCATAGTGCAGAAGGAGGTCGATAACCTCACCGCTATGGGAGTTGAGATGCAGACTAATATCGTTATCGGTAAGACACTTACCGTGGACGAGCTTTTTGATATGGGCTACGAGGCAGTATTTATTGGCTCAGGAGCAGGACTTCCCAGATTTATGGGTATTCCAGGCGAATCGCTCAAGGGCGTATATTCCGCAAATGAATTTCTTACTCGTTCCAATTTGATGAAGTCGTATAAGGATCAGCCCAATACCCCCATTATGAAGGGCGGAGTAGTGGCTGTTGTCGGTGGCGGAAACGTGGCTATGGATGCCGCAAGAACCGCGCTTCGATTCGGCGCAGATAAGGTTTATATAGTTTACCGCCGCTCGCTTGACGAGCTTCCCGCAAGACGCGAGGAGGTCGAGCACGCTATGGAGGAGGGAATTGAGTTCAAGCTTCTCACCAATCCCGTTGAGATAATCGGATACGAGGATCCTACCGATAAGCGCAATCCTAAGAACGGCTTCGTTACAGGTATGAAATGTATCAGAATGGAGCTTGGAGATCCCGACGAGAAGGGTCGCAGACGTCCCGTTGAGGTTGAGGGAAGCGACTTCGTGCTTGACGTTGATACGGTGGTAATGTCCATAGGAACCTCTCCTAACCCTCTTATCAAGATGACTACCGAGGGTCTTGAGGTCAACCGCCACGGAGGAATAATCGTGGAGGAGAGCACAGGAGCGACCACCAAGGACGGAGTTTATGCAGGAGGCGACGCCGTTACAGGCGCAGCTACCGTAATCTCTGCAATGGGCGCAGGAAAGACCGCAGCCAAGGCAATAGACGAATATCTTAGAAAAAAATAAAAGAAAAACGCTTGCATTTAGCAAGCTTCTTTTGTTTTTATACAAAGAAAAAAGCACTTGCTTTCGCAAGTGCTTTTTGTGGTGCGAGAAACGGGACTTGAACCCGTACAGTGTGAACTACACGCCCCTCAAACGTGCGCGTCTGCCAGTTCCGCCACTCTCGCATATAGGTCGTCGCTTTCGCAACAATAATATTATACTACATTTTTTTGAAAAGTCAAGTCCTTTTTTACATTTTTATAAATCTTTTTCTCACGATTGTCAAAACGAACTTTTCGGCATATTATGTTAAGGAAGAGCCACGCTCTAACTGTTAACAGGAGGATTTCATTATGCAAGACAACAGCAGATTTCCTTGCGGTGTTTCCGATAAAAATATCTCAAAAAATGAGACGGTTTGCATAGAAGCAAATCGAATTTTGGACTCCTGCCGCGACAAAGACTGTTTTGAGGACGTAAAAGTGCTTCTTACCGATTTTGGCAACGAGATAATCGAGCATACCTCTAACGTAAGGGCAAAGAACGCTTGTATCACCTGGACCTATATCGGCATCGATCCCGTAAAATTCAATCGCGGATTCTACTCGGTAACTATCAAATTCTACATCAAGATAACCTTTGAGGCCTGCCTGTGCGGAGGCAAGAGTCAGGAATTCGAGGGTGTAGCGGTTCTTGAGAAGAGAGTTATTCTGTACGGCGGTGAGAGCAACGTAAGCGTATTCAAGAGCAACCCCGACTCCTCTGATTACTGCGCTATTCCCGAGCCCTGCTGCTCCACCAAAAATATTCCCGTAGCCATCGTTGAGGTGGTTGATCCCATTATACTTGCAAGTAAGGTCAAGGAGGCAGGGGACAACTGCTCTTGCTGCTGTTGCTGCTGTGACGATCTGCCCAATCACGTATCGGCAAACGTCAACGGTAATCTCTGTGACAGCGATGGAAGATATCTCTCGGTGTCCCTCGGAATCTTCTCGGTAGTTCGCATCGTAAGACCCGCTCAGTATCTCATTCACGCCACCGAATACTGTGTTCCTGATAAGGAATGCATATCGCCCGAGGAGGATGATCCCTGCGCTATTTTCAGGAATATGGCGTTCCCCACGGCAGAGTTTTGTCCTCCCGGATACGTGCCTGTACTCAAGGGTGACCACGGCGGAAAATGTAATTGCTGACGTTTTTAAGGCGGCTGTATGATTTACAGCCGCTTTTTACTGTTTTTTGAGGCAAAAAATTTAAATAAATTGTATTTTTGTCTTGAAAAATGTGAAATAATAGTATATAATAGTGGGGTAGTTTTTTTGATGGGAGATTTCCAATGAGTTACTTTGAAAAATATAAGTCCTGGTGCGAAAGCAAGTATATAGACGAGAGTGACAGAGCAGAGCTTTTGTCTATCGCTGACGACGACAAGGAGATAAAGGAAAGATTCCTTTATGACATTGAGTTCGGCACAGGCGGACTTCGCGGTGTC
>JAZQVZ010000074.1:0-13326 GCA_045632105.1 Eubacteriales bacterium
GCATAAGTCTTTGATTGAACTCTTCGGCAGTATTGTAGCCCATCTTCTTTTGTCTGTTGTTCATCGCGGCGATCTCGAGAACTACCGCAAGGTTACGTCCGTGATGAACGGGAATGGTGATTGCGGGAACGTCTATTCCAAGAATGCTCTCGACCTCCTCGTCAAGACCGAAGCGATCGTAAACCTTCTCGGGGTCCCAGTTTTCAAGCTTGATCACCATATCTATTCTCTCGGTCGCCTTTACGGCACCCATACCAAAAAGTCTTCTTACGTCAACTATACCGATGCCGCGAAGCTCTATATAATAGCGGATAAGGTCGGGGGCTGTTCCCACAAGGGTCTTTGCGGAAACTCGCTTTATCTCTACCGCATCATCTGCGATAAGTCTGTGACCTCTCTTTACAAGCTCGATAGCGGTCTCACTCTTACCGATACCGCTGTCGCCGACTATCAGCACACCCTCTCCGTATACCTCTACCAGAACTCCGTGTCTGGTAATACGAGGCGCAAGGCTGGTATTCAACGAAGCAATAATTGAAGCCATAAAAGAGCTGGTACGCTCCTCGGTTCGAAGCAGGGGAGTTCCCTCTCTTACTGCGGCGTTCAACATATCGTCAAATACGCTAAGCCCCGTGGTAATGACTACGGCAACAGGCTTCTGAGCAAAAAACACGTCTAATCTTTGCTTTCGTTCAACGTCGGAAAGCTGTGACAGATACTTGTGCTCTGCTATACCTATTATCTGAATTCTCAGGGGCTCAAACACCTCGGTAAAGCCGCTGAATGCCAGACCGGGGCGGTCGACCTCGGTGGTGCTTACCACGATTTTTTCGGGTGTCGAGGGCATATGTATCTCCTCGAGCTGAAATTCATTTATAACATCGCTAAGCGGAATGCTGTATTTTGATTTCATAGTATCTCCTCCGTAGCCTTGATATAAGAATTATAGCACATTTTCCACATAAATGGAAGATGTTTTTTCTTTTTATTTCAAATATTATAGCATTTTTTGCAAATATATGATATAATTATCTTTAATAATAGATTTATTAACACGTCGGAGTACTTAATGAGAAAGATTTTTAATTCAAAAACCCTTATCAGGATCTTATCCATTTCGCTTATAGCCATTCTTCTTATCCCCTGTCTCGCATCCTGCAAGGCGCGTCCTATGGCGCAGACTAAGCTTGCAAAGACCGAGGTCGGTAAGGTAGGAGAATATTCCGTGCTTTACGAGGAGCTCTACTTTCTTGCAAGCTCCTACTGCGATGCAGTAAAGAGCCAATACAAGAACGACCCCGAGGGCCTTGAAGCGGCTGTGTGGGAATACGTTGAAGAAAATATAGTCGCCAACTACGCTATCCTCGAGCTCTGCGCCTCCGAAGGACTTGTTTACAACGAAAAAGAGCTTAAGGGTGACGTTGAGGACTACATCGAAAAGCTTATCGATCAGGAGTTCGACGGAAGCCGCTCCGACTATCTCGAAAGCCATAAGCTTATCGGAGTGACCGACCACTACGTACGCTTCGTTACAGGAGTAGATATCCTTTACGACAGACTTGCGACCAAATACAAGGAATCTGGCGTGGTTCCCAATACCGACCAGGAGCTTATCTATTACATTCAAAACAACTTTGCTCATACCTGGCACATAGCGATTCTCGTAGACGGCGACGATACCTATGAAGGCGAGTACGCCAAGGCACTGGAAGCTTTGAATAAGCTCAAAACAGGAACCACCACTATGTACAAGCTTATCGGAAGCACCTACAACGAGGACGTGAATATGGACACGCTTACCGATACCTACGGTCACTACTTCCCCCGCGGAGTTATGACAAAGGAATACGAGAACGCGGCATTTGCTCTTGATACTAAAGAGATTTCGGATATAATCCACAGCACCGCCACCAACGCCAAGGGACAGACCGTTGAATGCTTCTACATAATCCAAAGGCTCGCCAATGACGAGGATGAAATAAAGCTCAATCTCAACGCTCTTTCCGATAGCGCTCACGAGGCGCTGATAGCCGAAAGAATGGAGGCTGTCAAGGCCACTCTCAGCTTCACTCCTAACGCGTATGCAAGATCTCTTGATATCACTAATCTCGAGCCTACCTCCAACGGAGCTGACTATATACTCATACTGATCATCGTTGCCTGCGTTATCGGCTGCGCGCTGATCGTTACTTCACTGATCATTATTCGCAGAGTAAGGATCAAGCGCTTCCACCAGAAGCTCAAGGCAAGAAAAAAATAACTTAAGGAGAACGCTATGAATAACCGCAACAGGCATATGCAATACAGAAAAAGCGTATATAGGAAAAGACGTATAAAAGCTATAGTAATATCCTGCCTTGTTGCCGTAATTCTCGCTTTTGCTCTTTTTATGATAATCGGCACTGCTCTCCACTCAAGATCGGATGAGCCAACACAGCCTCCCTCTCAGGAAACCGATGCAAATGTCAACGGCTCTTCCCTTCCTTCCGCAAGTACAGTGGGCGCATATGCCCTTCCTCTCCTGGAGGACGGTTCTAATTTTTCCGACCGTCTTAAGGCTATCAACACCGAGGCAAGTGCCGTGTGCATAAGCCTTAATCTGCCTGACGGTACGCTTCTTTACCGTTCCGATCTTGCAAAAGAGCTTCCTACTCTCTCCACACACGATGACGCTTCGGCACTGTCGTCCTCGCTGACCTCAATAGAGCGTCAGGGATTTCACGCAAGCGCGCTGCTTTACGTTACTGCATTTGACGCTCAAAGCGATCTTCTTACAGACGTAGAGCTTGCAACCTGGGGAGCGGTAGCCTGCGAGGCATTCCGCGAGGGTATTGGCGACATTCTTATCGTTGCCCCCTCTATGACCACCGATGACATTGACAAAATGTGCGCCCTTGCCGACAAGATCCACTCCACCGTGGAGAGCGCAGTTGTTGGTCTTACGCTGACCGATTCGATTCTGTCGGCAGAAAACAGCGCGGCTATCATAAACACTCTGTCAAAGCATTTTAATTTCCAAGCGCTCGACACCACATCCTATAAAACCGATGACGATCCCGTTATGTTTATCGAGGGCAAGATATCAAGCTTCCAGCTTGAGCTTATCTACTATAAGATGCGCGTTCTTCTCCCCCGAGCTGCCGATGCCGATACACAAAGCAAGTACATAGAGGCTGTTGCCAAGTACAACATTCAAAGCTGGCAGATAATCCCCTTAGGCTAAATAAAAAATAAATGACCGCTTTTGCTATCATTTTTGATGGCAAAGGCGGTTTTTTTTGCGATTTTTTTCATTTTTGACACTAAGTGAGACTCAGGGAGACCTTTTGACACTATTTTTTGCCGTAAAATACACTTGCGTAACAGAGAGAAAGGAGGTCTTAAGTGAATTCCGACCAAAGCGAAACCACCATAAGGAGGCTTTGCGAAAACGGAGAGATAGCGGATGCTCTTGAAAAATACCTGATCAGCTGCACCTCTCCCAAAATACCTGCGCAGGAAGGCATAGCCTCCTTGGACGGAAATTCAAATCACAAAAAAGATAAAAAGCAAGAAACTCAAAAAAGCTCATTTCCAAATCTTGCAGGCTTTTGCCGATTTCTTAAGATCGGCACTGAGGAGCTGGAATCCCTTTGCGAGGATTACCCCAAGCAGTACGGAAGAATCCTCGCCGTTCTTGAGGACGAGGCACTGAATTCAGGAGTTTCCCCCACCCTGATCTCCGCCTACCTCAAAAAGCGGTTGAAATACGATAACACCAGCCCAAAGGGTCAACGCGAGGAGCAGCTCCACATAAGCTTTGAGCACGATATCTTCGAGGACGGTGAGTAAATGACAAAAGGAAGATCTGTAACCATTCCCGGAATCCCCACCGCCCGACAAAAGGAGTTCTTCCGATCCCGTGCTCGCTTTACCGCATACGGCGGAGCAAGAGGAGGCGGAAAGTCTTGGGCGCTTCGCAGAAAGCTTGTTGCTATGTGCTTGCGCTACAGCGGAATTTCCTGCCTTCTTATACGAAGAACGATACCCGAGCTTAAATCAAATCACATAATCCCCTTTCTTCGGGAGTACGACGGGATTATCAGTTATAGCGAATCCGACAAGGCAATACTGTTCCCCAACGGAAGCAGAATATCCCTCGGATATTGCGCCGCTGATAAGGACGTGCTCAGATATCAGGGTCAGGAATATGACGTTATCGCCATCGACGAGGCAACGCAGCTGAGCGAATTCAGATTTTCGGTATTAAAGGCCTGTCTGCGAGGCGCAAATCATTTTCCCCGACGTATGTATCTGACATGTAATCCCGGAGGTATTGGTCACTCTTGGATAAAAAGACTTTTTATAGACAGAGATTTTCGTTGCGGCGAGGATCCCAAGGAATATAATTTTATTCCCGCATTGGTGTTTGACAACCCCAATCTCACCGATGCCGATCCCGAATACGTACGATCTCTGCAATCTCTGCCACCAAGACTTCGCGATGCCTGGCTATACGGCAGGTGGGACGTTTTCGACGGTCAATTCTTCCCCGAGTTTGACCCCGCAGTCCACGTTTGTAAGCCCTCAGATATCCCCAAGAATCTTAAAAAATTCATTGCAATGGACTACGGTCTTGACATGCTTGCCCTGCTTCTGCTGGGTATAGACGAAAGCGGAAACCTGTGGGTAATACGCGAGCACTGTCAAAGCGGACTTACCCTTTCCGAAGCGGCGCTCCGTGCATCAATTCTTGCAAGGGGCAACAGCGTAGAGTTTGCAGTATGCTCTCCCGACCTTTGGAACAGACGCCAGGACAGCGGAAAAAGCGGATTTGAAATAATGCAACAGATCGGCGGAATGCCACCTATGATGTCAGCCGACGATCGACGGATCCCAGGTTGGAGAATATTACGAGAATATCTTGCCGCCAAGGAAGGACATCCGCATATACGAATATCGTCGGAATGCAAGGAGCTTGTCGAATGCCTGCCCGCGCTCCTGTGCGACAACGAAAGGACAGAGGATGCCTCATCGTCGCCACACAGAATAACCCACGCACCTGAGGCGTTACGCTACGCAGTGATGAGCAGAATATGCAACGAGAACGCATATCAGGATACCGCGCTTCAGCTTTTAAAAGATTTTAAAATGCCGCGAGATCGCTCTTATGCATATTAAAGCCTACACTCTGTTACGCTTTACATAAATCAAGATCTCAGGCAAAAATTCAAGAAAGGAACAATTCATGGCAAGTTCAAAAAAAATCTCAAGCATTTACTACAAGGGATTTGGCGGAATAGATACGAGAAGGTGCCATAGCGGAAAGGAATCCTCCGCAAACATAGAAAACTTCAGAATAAATGATGACGGCACTTTGGAAATGCGAGGCGGATATACGGTTGTTGCAAGTCCCGGCGGTAAGATCTCACTGTTTTGGGCAGGAGAGATACGCGGTGCAAAGAAATGCTACTATGTAAGCGAGGACAAAAAGGTATTTGCGTTTAACATATCCACCTACGAATCTACCCAGATAGGAACCATTGCAAACAATATCACTCCATATTGCTTTTTCTTCTATCAAGGATCCCTGTACTTAAAAACATCCTCTCGCATATATTTGGTTACTGACACAGATTTTACCGAATCTATCGGTTACGTTCCTCTTGTAGGAAAGGATTGGGGGACATCCTTACCGGGAGAAATATATCAGCCGAGAAACATCATGCACAAAATGATCCGTATCTCCTACAAGATACCCGCCTCGCATACTGCAATGCTTTCTACACTCTACCCCATAGCCTCGATCGTTGCGCTTTACAGGAACGGAATAAAGCAAAACAGCACCTCGTATACCTTAGACACAAGTCTTAACGTTATCAGGGTAAATGAAATCGAAGCAGACGATGAATTCGTAGCTGTACTGGAGCTTAAAGCCTCCTCTTCACTTGTGGCGTCATATAGAAGTGCATCCAAAGTTGCGGTAATAGGTGACGTAAACGACAGCAAAATGTATATGTACGGCGCTAATCTAAAAAATAATATCTTGTGCAGCACTATGGTGTCAAGCGCCGACCAGGCAGAATGTGAAGCGGCATGTCCGGGATACGGCGGTTTATACCTTACCGAAGACGCTACGTTGAGTGTAGGAGACGGTGATTATTACATCAAGTCCGTTATAAAGCAACACGACAGGCTGATCATATTTAACCAGAAGCAGGCATGGTCGGTTGATCCCACGGGCAATTCTCCTGCAATAAGGCTGAACTCCCCCACAGGATGCTATCAGTTAGACGGAGCAGTTATTGCCGATAATATTCCTTACACCGTAGGACCTCAAGGGCTTCTCCAATGGAATATAAATACCGCCGACCCCAACAAGACTCACGTTGAGGTAGTATCAAAGGAAATACAGCCGCTTTTCCCCGCTGAATTTCTTCGCTCGTGTTATCTGTTTTACTTTGCCCCTCGAAATGAGCTGTGGTTGTACACCAAAGGGCTTGTAACTACCGTGTTTATTTACAATTTAAGCAACAAGAGCTGGACAAGCTTTACTAATCTTCTGATGCAAGGCTTCTTCAATTTTGATGAGGATCTATACCTTTGGTATAATTATTACCTTTTAAAAATTAACGATGATCAGTATGAGGATATAGGAGCAAGCGGTTACGGCTCGCCCATAAAAGCAAAATTCACAAGCGGAATTCTCAGCTTTGACAGCACGGACTACAAGAGGCTATCCGAAGGAAAGCTTATAGGCGACCTTAACGGCGGTACGGCTCAAATTGAGATAACCACAGATACGGGAGAAACAATAAGCCTTCCACAGAGCAATGCCTCTGGCCATACGGTGGAAATAAGGCGATTGAATTCCCAAAGATTCAGGAATCTTAGCTTCACTCTCTCGTGCTCGGGAGGCCCTAAAATGGCTATCCATTCGATAAAGCTTACTGCAAGGACCAAAGAATAGAACGAAAGGACAAAAAAATGAAGAAAACACAAAACAATTCTCTTAACCTATCATGGAATCAGTATGAAAAGGGCAAGGAATATAAGCGTAGGATCGGACTTTATGAAACGGTTCGAAAAAACGAGAGATTCTATCGCGGCGATCAGTGGCAATGCGGTGAAGGTAAGGATCTTCCCAAGCCTGTATTCAATATAATCAACCGTGTTATCAACTTTCTCATTTGCTCAGTAGCCTCTGCCAATATTTCTCTCAGATTTACCGACGAGAACCTCCCGTTTGCACAGAACGGAAAGGATGCAGAGCTTATTCAGCAGGGTGTTGACGTTCTTACAGAGAACGCATCGTATCGTTGGAAAAAGAGCGGTATGGACCGAAAGATGATGCAGCTGCTCACCGACGCAGCAATTACAGGTGACGGCGTTCTCTACTGCTATTGGGACAGCTCGCTTCGCACCCCTCAGAGATTTGAGGGTGACATCGTTACCGAGCTTATCGACAACGTAAATATCTTCCCCTCCGACGTAAACAAGCCCGACATACAGTCACAGGACTACATAATTCTCTCCGGCAGAGCGCCCATTAAAAAGCTTATAGCGGAAGCTCGCGGAGCAGGAGTGTGCGAGGAAGACATCGAAAAAATACTGCCCGACGACGAATATACCGCTCAATCTGGAGATATGGCAAAATACGAGCTGGAGGGCGCTGAGGAGGCTAAGGCTACCTACATTATCAAGTTCTGGCGCGTGGACGGTCGCGTGGTATTTGAAAAATCTACAAAGGGCTGTATCATACGCACAGGAAGAACCGACTGCCGCCTCTACCCCATCGCTTATCTTAACTGGACACCCGTTAAGAACAGCTTCCACGGAATTTCTCCCATCTCATCCCTGATACCTAATCAGAAATTTATTAACCGCGCATATGCTATGGTGATGAAGCACATGACCGACACTGCATTTTCAAAGATAGTCTACGACAAATCCAAAATACCCGAGTGGTCTAACGAGGTTGGCGAAGCTATTGCGGCATATGGCGGAGGAAACATCTCCGACTCTGTAAGTGTCGTTGGCGTTGGAAGTATGCAGAACGGGTATATGGATCTTATCCAAAGCGCCGTTGATCTTACAAAGGAATTTATGGGCGCTACCGAATCGGCTCTCGGAAATCTTGAAGCCAATAATACCAGCGCGATCCTTGCCCTTCAGGAAACCTCAAGAATTCCTCTGGCGCAGATAAGAAGCGCGTATTATCAGTGCATAACCGACCTTGCAAATATCTGGGCGGATATGATGTGCGCCTACTACCCCTCAGAGCGTCTGCTTTCCTGCTGTACCAAAGATGGAGTCAAAGCTAAAAACGTAGAATTCTCAGTGATTAAAAATGATATTATCTGCGCTGAGGCAGAGGTCAGCGAGGTATCCAGATTCAGCGCCGCAAGTGCTCAAAGCGTACTTGACAAGCTCTTCGACGGTGGATTTATCTCCCCCGAGGAATACGTAAAGCGTTTACCCACGGGAGTTTTCCTCGACAAAGAAGGCTTTATCGAATCCAACAAAGAAAAGACAGAAAGCGAGGAAAACGAATGAACGAAGAATCGATCCTTATACCCGAAGAGCTCGCGGACGAAATAGATATAGTCGAAGAAGCTCCGGCTGAGGAATATGATATCCCCGTAGAAGATGAAGCTCCCGAGGAGAGCATAGACTCACTCAAGGAGCAGATCATATTCCTCAAAGAGCAGATATCCCAGCTTGAAGTTGCAAAGGACACGCAGGCAAGAGTATTCAAGGAGCTTGGAGATTTTCGCGATCTCTTCCCTGAAATAGAGCTTGACGCTATTCCCGAAAGCGTTTGGGAATCTGTAAAAAAAGGCACTCCACTTATAGCCTCCTATGCCCTTTATGAAAGGCAAATGGAGGTAGAAAGAGCGCGTATTGCCATGATAAATGCGGCAAACGCCTCAAAATCGCCCGGAATAGCGGGCAAACATACGGCAAGTGAATATTTTTCTCCCGACGAGGTAAGAAAAATGTCACGCGCCGAGGTACACGCAAACTACTCAAAAATAAGAGAATCCATGAAAAAATGGATCTAAATTTTCAAAAAAGAAAGGAATTAAAATTATGTCTATCACAAACTTTATCCCCACCGTTTGGAGTGAAAATCTCCTCACAGCGCTTGACGGTCTGTACGTTGCAGTTGCTCATTGTAACCGTGATTACGAGGGCGAGATCAAAAACCAGGGCTCTATCGTAAAGATCTGCGGCATTAACAACATTGATGTAAGAAATTACACCAAGGATAGCGACATGTACACTCCTCAGGCGCTCTCCGACACTGTAATGGATCTTATTATCGATCAGGCAAAGTATTTCAACTTCCAGATCGACGATATCGACAAGACCCAGTGCTCTCCTAAGCTGATGGAGGCTGCTGTAAAGGCTGCTGCAAGTGCGCTTGCCAACGAAGCCGACAGATATATATACGCCATTACATACAGAGCGGCCCACAATATAAATAAACGCTATGAAAAAATCGGAGACCTCTTTGATGCTATCATTGAAGCACGTCAGAAGCTCTACGAGAGCAACGTTTCCGATATGGAGAGCGTAGTTCTTGAGGTATCCCCCACTATTGCGTCTATGATACTTAAGGAAAAGATGTCTCTTCCCTTCTGCGAAGCATCTGTTGTAGAAACCGGATACCTCGGCTCTATTGCGGGCTGCAAGGTATACGTTTCCAACAATGTCAGCCTTAACAGCGGCGACACTCAGAAATGTGTAATGAGAACCACCAGAGCGATCGCCTTCGCGGAGCAGTTCTCTGAGATCGAAGCTTACCGTCCTGAGAGACGCTTCGCTGATGCCATCAAGGGACTTCATCTCTACGGCGCAGAAGTTATATATCCTGAAGAGATCGTTAATCTTAGCATTACTTTCTAAGCTGTGTAAGCCACTTAAGCTATGGTTATAACTAACAAGGACATCTACAATAACGCTCTGGTCCATATAGGTGAATCTGCAAATGGAGAATTTACCTCGGACTACGAGGAAAGAGCGCCTTATCTTATCGCTTCCTTTTGCTCACTGGCAAAAAGTGTAGATAAGCTGATACGCTCCACTGAATCGCTGGGAAATCAGCCCGGCTTCAGCCCTGTATTTATCGCGTTGGACTCTGACTTTCCCCTCTCCGATCCCCTCTGCCCCGCAGCTGCGTACTACGTTGCGGCAATGCTGGTAATCGACGAGGATCCCAAGCTTTCCGACACGCTTTACGATAAGTACTGTGACAGCATGGCGGCCCTTGCCGCCGAGTATGAGCCTGTGATCGAGCCTGAAATAGAGCCCGATATAGACCCGGAGCCCGAACCCGAGCCTGTTGCTTGGAGCTGTGAGAGCATAGTAGACAGATACTACTTCGATTAACTAAAAGCCGCCCCATCGGTCGCAAGACCGATGGGGCGGCACCCTTTTACCTCTCTATGATAACGTATCTGTCGCTTGTGGGATCTCCACCGACGTCACACTCTCTTACTCCGTATTTTTTAGCAATGCTCCAAGCGGTGTCCTCGGGCTGAACAAAGCAGACCGTCCACTGCCCTGATGACTTGTCAGCCTTGTCGTAGAAGGTCACCCTCTCGAGCATCTGCACCTGACGGCTACCCATAATATTATACGACAGCGCGAGCTCAGCATCAATGCTTAGAAACTCTCCGTCGCCTCTTGCCTTACAGCTTATGACCTCCGCGCAGGCATCAAAGCCGTCTATCTCCTCCTCACCTTCACACTCGTAGCGCAGAGGCACCCGTACCTCGCAATGGCTGTATTCACCGTCCTTAAGGCAGATAAGATTATACTTGCAACTACCCTTAAGAATATATTTTCCATCCTCAAGCATCGCTTCTCCAATATTGGCGCTTCCATATATGTCAACTATCTCCGCGCCCTCGGGAAATCCGATCTCATTCTGCTCTATTCTCTCGCTGAAGGATAGTCCCGCATTCTTGTTTGCCACCACTACGGGAAGCGAATATACTCGCATATCGGTAGCCGAGGGCTGCTCGGTAGAATATGCGTCGCAAACGTAGCTAATGTTTTTATTTTGCGCCATACAAAGCTCAAGCACAAGACTTGCTTCGGTGAATACATTGCCCTCCTCTATGCTCACAGTAAGATCGGTCACCGCTCCGTTTATTCTCAACAGGCTGTCGCTGTCCATATCCACACCGTCAAGATCACTCTCTACCTCAAATGGGATCTTACGAACCGCTCTTTCACTTCTGCCATCGTCACACATAATAAGCATTCTCACAATGACCTCGCCCGAGGCATATACCATCTCGCCGTCTATACGTGAGCCCTGCACCACTGCACAACCATCGGCAACCGACACCGTAGCGTTCTCAAAGGGAAGCTTGAATTCATCTCGAACCGTAACTATATCCGAGCTTTCGCAAAGCATCTCAGCGCAATTTGCCTCGGTCTCAAGTCGCTGAATGCTTGAAGGATCTTCAATTCCCTCAAAGCTCTCGCAGGAGGTCTGCTTTCCCCAAGCACTCACGCTTGAGCGTATATGAGAGCGTATCTGCAATCTTCGAGGACCGCTGACCCGCACGGTCGAATTCTCGGCAACGCTTCGCGCCAGAATGTTCACGCCCTCGCTAAGCTCAAATTCGCTCACGTTATCAAGAGGCACCGAAAACGAGTATTCGGCAGACAAAGGCGCACTGCAAAGTCTGCCCTCGTTGCTGACGTAGATAAGCGTGTAATCCACCGTACCGCCTATATCTATCTTGTTTCCGCTTACGAATTTAGAGGGAGGCAGAAGATTTTCTCTTACACAAAGCACTCGGCGTATCTCGGGATAATAATCAGGCAGAGTTATATCCTCCGAAATATCGCTGTTAATTACTCTTTTGCACATAGGCATACACAGTCTGAGATCCATTTACTTCTCCTTTCAGAGCATCAAATTTTAGTTCTTCACAAAAAATTTATGCTCTTCTACCGTTTTTTATGCCCAAAAAGAAGTTTTTGCTTTTTTTGTGCTTAAAAATCATAAAATCTTTGACATAATACAAAAAGTGTGATATAATATAATGAATATTTTTGCAAACCCAAAGGAAGGAGGAGAAAAATGGTCACTATTACAGACGTAATGCCCAAAAGCAGAGCGGCAAAGGCGGGAATGATGGCCGGAGACGTTTTGGTTTCCATAAATGACAAAGAGATAAACGACGTTCTCGACTACCGTTTTCATCTGGCAAACAAGGAGATAGTGCTTCTCACTCTTCGCAACGGCGAGGAGCTTGAGTTCCGCATAGTAAAAAAAGAATACGACGATATAGGGCTTGACTTTGAAACTCCTCTGATGGACAAGAAGCATTCCTGTGAAAACAAATGCATCTTCTGCTTTATCGATCAGCTTCCCAAGGGTATGCGAAAGACCCTGTATTTTAAGGACGACGATTCCCGTCTGTCCTTCCTTCACGGAAATTACGTGACGCTTACTAATATGCGCGACAGAGATATTCAGCGCATAATAGATATGCACATTTCTCCCGTAAACGTATCGGTGCATACCACAAACCCCGAGCTTCGCGTAAAAATGATGCACAACAAGCGCGCAGGAGAGGTACTGACCTATCTTGAACGCCTTGCAAATGCAGGAATCGCACTTTGCGCCCAGATAGTTCTTTGCAAGGGTGTCAACGACGGAGCCGAGCTTGACCGCTCCCTCCACGATCTTATAAAGCTTCGCCCTGCTCTCCAGAGCGTTGCGATAGTTCCCTCAGGACTTACCAAGTTCCGCGAGGGTCTTTACCACCTGGAGCATTTTACAAAGGAGGATTGCAGAGCACTTATATCGCAGGTAAATGCGTATGGTGAATGGTGCAAAAAGGAATTCGGCACTCGCCTGTTCTTCCCCTCCGACGAGTTCTACATAAAGGCAGAGCTTCCCCTTCCCGATGACGATTACTACGAGGATTATTCCCAGATAGAAAACGGCGTTGGAATGCTCACCGATATGAGAAGCGCAGTTGAATACGAGCTTGAGGATATGTCTGACATTACGCTGGACTCTCCCCGAACCGTATCAATAGCCACGGGCTATGCGGCATACGATCACATCTGCAAAATAGCAAATATGATCGAGGAGCGCTTTGACGGACTTAAGATAAACGTACACCGTATAAGAAACGATTTCTTTGGAGACAGCATTACCGTTTCGGGACTTCTCACAGGAAAGGACCTTTCCGAGCAGCTCCGTGACAAGGAGCTTGGCGAGGAGCTACTTATTCCCTCCTCATCGCTTCGAGCAGAGGGCGACGTTTTCCTTGACGATATGTCCCCCGAGCAGCTATCCGAAATACTGGG
>JAZQVZ010000075.1:0-9486 GCA_045632105.1 Eubacteriales bacterium
TACGCCCTACGGATATGTAGCGCGAATTTTTTTGTAGGGCCCGTCAAAATCAAACTCCCGTTGAAACCTCTTTAAGAAGCTCGGAGATCTCGATATTGAACATGGGGTCGCCGTTGCGCTTCTTTGCAATAAGCTCGCAAGAGGATATCATGGTCGTATGGTCACGGTTGAATACCTTTCCAATTCCGGGATAGGACATCTCGGTGACGTTCTTTATAAGATAAATGCTCACGTGTCTTGCAAAGGCAATATCCTTGTTTCTCTTCTGGCCAAGAAGGTCTTCCTTGGTTATGCCGTACTTGGTATAAACCGCAGAGAATACCTTATCGACTATTACCTGTACGGGAACGACTCCGCCTGTCAGCTCCTGAAGGCAGGATGCCGCGATCTCCATGGTAATGGTCTTGCCCTGAAGGAATACTATTGCGCTGAGCTTCTTTATCATTCCCTCGATCTGACGAATGTTGGAGCGCAGATTTTCTGCAAGGAAGGTAAGTATCTCGTTGGAAAGATTTATGGAAAGCTGCTCAGCCTTCTTCTTGATGATCGCAATACGAAGCTCAAGATCAGGGGGCTGAATGTCTGCGATGATTCCCCACTCAAATCTCGACTTGAGTCTTTCCTCAAGAGGCTGAATGTCCTTGGGAGGACGGTCAGAGGAGAGAACTATCTGCTTACGGTTCTCGTAAAGAGCGTTGAAGGTGTGGAAGAACACCTCCTGAAGTCTTTCCTTACCTGCGATAAACTGAATATCGTCGATAAGAAGCATATCACAGCCTCTGAACTTCTCGTTGAACTTGGGCATCTCATTGTTGGTGAGGCTGTCGATCATCTGGTTTATAAAGTCCTCGCACTTGAGGTAGATAACCTTCGCGTGGGGGTTATTCTTCTTTATCTCGTTGACGATAGCGCTCATAAGGTGGGTCTTTCCAAGACCGCTGGGTCCGTAGATAAACAGAGGATTATAGTCGGTTGCAGGTCTTGCCGCTACTGCGGTGCAGGCTGCGTGAGCAAAGTTGTTGGAGCTTCCAACGATGAAGTTATCAAAGGTGTACTGGAAGCTGTAATCAAGGGGAAGAATAGTTCCCGTGTGCTTTTCCTCAGCAGGCTTCTCCTCTTCCTTTTTCTCCTCGACCTCCTTGCGAAGACCGAGTTGCTTGATTATCTTTTCGGGAGTGTTGTGCTCGCCTGTAAAGATGACCCCGATATCCTGCTCGAAGCCGAGAAGCTCCGAAAATCCTTTTTTCAAGTAAGGAATGTATTTTTTAGAGAGGATATTGTAGTTGAATTCCGACTTTGTTTCGAATATAAGCTTGTTGTTTTCGTCGTCGTAGGAGTGGATCTCAATAGGTCCAAACCAAAGCTCCATAATAGAGGGAGTGATCTCCTTTGAAAGAGATACCTTCACCTGCTCCCAAATATCCTCAAGATCGTTAAGATATGACATTTTTTCTCCTTTCTTGCGAGAAATAATATGCTTAAACGCGGCAAAATGCAATATTCCCCCACGTTAAAAATTCACATAATAATTATACCACATATCCTTATTTTTTGCAAGGTTTTCTTCAAATATTTATTATATATTTTATTATATTATATATTTATTTTTGTTGACATAATCAAGACAGGGGAGTATAATAGATTTAAGGGGCGAAAAGGCTCTATTTTACGGCGGGAGCAAGCCCTGCCCTACTATAAGAAACACAAGCTCAACAGAAAGCCTTCTCCCGTGGAGAAGGTGGCGCGACGAAGGAGCGACGGATGAGGAGAACGGGCTAAGATATTCTCAAAAAGTAGAGCGTTACATAGCAAACACCAACCTTCTCCTCATCCACCGCACACGGTCCCCCTTCCCCAAAGGGGAAGGCTAATGGGAACCGAGGACTTCGTTCCCTACAATAAAAACAACGACTTTTGCAAGGCAACGCGGTTGCAAAGGTCTACCAATCATTTCAACCAACAAAAAATCACGCACTAAACACCCCCTAACAAACAACAATAAATTATTTTCAAGTTCTTTTGGTCCTTTTCTTTCAAGAAAAGGACAGAAAGCGATACACAAACTAACCATGAAAAAAAGATACAACGTAAAAGGAATGAGCTGTGCCGCATGTGTGGCGCACGTAGAGCACGCCGCGGCTAAGATATGCGGAAAAGAGAATATAGCGGTAAGCCTCATAACCAACTCGTTGACGGTAACCGTAGACGACAGGACCGACGAGGATCGCCTTTACAGAGATCTTAAACGGTCGCTGAAGGCGGCGGGATATATCCTTGAGGCAGAGGGCGAGAGCAAGAAGAATATCGCAGACGAGGAATTTAAGCAGGGGCTTCGCAGACTTATCTGGTCGGGGGCTATCACGCTTGCGCTGATGGTAGTGGCGATGGGCCACATGGTGGGAATACCCATGCCCCATATTTTCCATAAGCACGGATACCTGTTTGCGCTTTTACAGCTGGCGCTGACCCTGTCTGTGGTGATGATCAATTTTAAGTTCTTTAAAAACGGCTTTGGAGCCCTGCTCCGAGGCGCGCCAAATATGGACACGCTTATAGCCATAGGCTCGACAGCATCGCTTATCTACGGAATTTTCGCCGTAGGAGCGATGATATACGGCGAGGCGGCAGGAGATAGCGCCCTTGTGGAGAAATACCTTCACAACCTTTATTTTGAGGGCGCGGCAATGATACTCACACTTGTGACCCTTGGCAAGACCCTTGAGGGCAGAGCCAGGGCAAACGCCGCAAGCGCGGTGGGCAGACTTGCGTCTATGATACCCGACGAGGCGTCGGTGCTTCGCGACGGAGAATTTGTATATCTTCCCCTGTCCGAGATAGTCGAGGGCGACGTGGTGGAGATAAAGGCAGGCGAGGTTGCCGTGGTCGACGGATACGTCATATCGGGAAGCGGAGCGGTCAACGAGGCGGCTATCAGCGGCGAGAGTATGCCTGTGGAGAAGACCGAGGGCGACCTCCTCAGAGCAGGCTGTACACTCCAGAGCGGATATATGAGAATAAGAGCCGACAGAGTGGGCGCGGATACCTCCTTTGCGAGAATTATCTCGCTTCTTGAGGAAGCGGCGGCGTCCAAGGCGCGGATCTCGCGCATCGCCGACCGAGTAAGCGCGGTGTTCGTTCCGGTCGTCATAGGAATTTCTGTGTTGACGGCGACCTTGTGGATAGTCCTTACGGGTGATATTTCCACGGCGTTCAACTGCGCCGTGTCGGTGCTGGTTATATCCTGCCCCTGCGCGTTGGGTCTTGCGACCCCTACGGCGGTAATGGTGGGAACGGGTCGGGGAGCCTCAATGGGCGTGCTTATAAAGAGCGCCGAGGCGCTTGAAAATCTTGGCTCGGTTGAATTTTTCCTCACAGATAAAACGGGCACTCTGACCGAGGGCAAGCCCCGTGTTACCGATATAGTTGAGATAGGCGCAGACAGGCGCGAGATACTCCGCGCAGCCTATTTTGCTGAGGTCAGATCCTCACATCCTTTAGCCTCTGCCATCTGCGAAAAGGCAGAGCAGGAAAGGGTTGTGGAGAAGCTCGAGGGCACCTGCGAGGGCGTTTCGAGATTTGAAAATATAGTCGGAAAAGGAATAGCGGCGTATGTCCCCGGCGAGAACGGTGACGAGCTTTGTCTTGTGGGTAACGCCCTGCTTCTTGCAGAAAACAACACAGAAATAAACGAGGAGCAAAAGGCTTTGGCAGATGCTCTTGAGGAGCAGGGAAGAAGCGTAGTCTGGGTAGCCAAGGAGAGCAAAATTTTGGGTCTTTTGGGTATCGCAGACGATCCTGCGACGGGAAGCGCCGAGGCTATGGCTCAGCTTAAAAAAATGGGAATTACCCCCGTAATGCTCACAGGCGACAACCAAAAGAGCGCTATGGCGGTGGGTAGAGCCTGCGGAATTGACAATATCAGCTGGGGGCTTCTGCCCGAGGACAAGGTGCGCGCCGTGGGAGAATTTTCGCTTCTCGGGAAGTGCGCTATGGTGGGCGACGGAATAAACGACGCTCCCGCTCTTGCCACCGCTCACGTGGGAATCGCCATTGGCGCGGGTACCGACGTGGCGATTGATTCGGCTGACGTGGTGCTGTCCTCAAGCTCGCTGTGTGACGCTGTAAGCGCAATCAGTCTTTCAAGGGCTACTATGAGGACTATCAAGGAAAATCTCTTCTGGGCGCTTGTTTATAACGCTATATGCATTCCCGTAGCGGCGGGCGCGCTCTCGCCTCTTGGCGTGACTCTGTCACCTATGATAGCATCGGCGGCGATGTCGTTCTCGTCGGTGTGCGTGGTGATGAATTCCATAAGACTCAGGTATAAAAAAATATATATAAATAAGGAGGATCCCGATATGTTCGGAAAGACTAAGACTGTATCCTTCGCAGTAGAAGGAATGATGTGTAATAATTGTAAGGCTCACGTGGAAAAGGCTCTTCTCTCGGTAAAGGGAGTTAAGTCGGTCGAGGCCTCGGTGGAGAGCAAGACCGTTACCGTTACCGCTAAGGCTTCTGTGACCGAGGATGCTCTCAAGAGCGCCGTGGTTGCCGCGGGATATAGGGTTTAAGTTAGCTTTGTGTTAGGTTTTTGCCACCTTTTTGCAAAAAGGTGGCGCCAAAAAATCTTAAAAAATAATTGTTATAACGCTCTACGGATGTGTGGAGCGTTATTTTTTGTTGGTTGGGATATATTGTAGGGGGACGTCATCGTCACCCCCGTTTAAGATGCGCACAAATTCTATTTTACGGGTCATCCTGAGCGTAGTCGAACTTTTGGATGAAGGAGGAACGAATTCATCCAAAAGCAAGAGCCGTAAGGCTCGCAGGGATCTACAAAAAGACTTTGCTATCCTACGGAACATAACGTAACTCTTAAGGAGATCCCGTCGCTTTGCGCCGCCCTTGCTCCGCTATCCCGCTCGCAAGGGTTCGACTTCACGGCGGTTTATAGAAACTACGCTCGTATTACCAATATCTCGCCGCTCCGCTCAGGATGACTCTCTAAATTGGTTATCTCACGCCTCTCCTTCCAAAACTTACTTGTTGATTCTCGCAGACAAATCGTGTATAATTAAGATACAAAAAGAAAAGGAGGTAAAAAAATCATAAGACGAAAAAGAAAGGAGATGAAACCGTGAAAAAATTCAGGATAATTGCTTGGCTGATGCTTCTTTGCGCCCTGTTTGCTCTCCCTGTGGGAGCCGAGGAGGCGAGGAGCGGTTGGATATACGACTTCCCGTCGGATGCGGCAGAGGTGAACATAAGCTCGGGAGGATCAGAGGTGCTGTCGGGTGAGGCTGCGATCCTCAACGACGTTACATACGTGCCTCTGAGAAGCTTTGCAGAGCTATTTGGAGCTGACAGCATAGAGTGGAACTCGAGGACAAGCGTGGCTACTATCAAAAAAGGAAATACGACTATCAACGTGGGCGACCGACTTTATTACATTGAGGCATCGGGTCGCTATTTTTATTTTGATCAGCCCGTGAGGAATATCAGCAACCGTCTTTTCGTGCCTATCAGAGTCATCGCAAAGGCGTTTTCGGTGGAGGTTGGCTGGGATAACGACAGCCGAACCGTGACCCTCACCGATACGGGCGAGAGACTGCTCAGCGGCGACGAGTATTACAGCGCAGACGATCTTTATTGGCTGGCGCGTATAATCAACGCCGAGGCAGGCGGAGAGCCGCTTATAGGCAAAATAGCGGTGGGAAACGTGGTCATCAACCGCAAGAACAGCCGTTCCTACCCGAACACCATCTACGGCGTAATATTTGACCGTAACGGCGGCACACAGTTCACGCCTGTTGCTATCGGCACCATATACAAAACGCCTACGGCGGAGAGCATTATGGCGGCGAAGATATGTCTTGACGGCTATTCGATGGACACGAGGATCTTGTTCTTTATGAACCCCAAGATCGCCACGAATAATTGGATCTCAAACAACCGCCCGTTTGCATTCCGTATAGCAAATCATTCGTTCTATTATTAAAAATAAGAGCAAGGGAATAGCCCCTTGCTCTTTGTTTTTATTAACTTTATGCATAAATAAGGCGAACCCCCGACGAGGGTTCGCCCTCTTCGCCCTGCAAGCAGGTCGAATTCACCCACTCCTGCGTTTATGGAAGTATAAAGGGGTTTCGCTCTCTGCGGAGAGCGCCAAGGGCTCCTCGCCCTTGACCTCGCCGCCTTTTGAAAAAGGCGGACGAAAACTTTCAAGCTCTGGTGAGTGCAAACATTGTACTCAACAAAAAATTTCGCACTACACACCCGTAAGGCGTAATAACAAACCCTTTTTCAAGTTCTTTTGGTTCTTTTCTCGAAAGAAAAGAACGGAAAACCAAACGCAAACTAACCTCTCATCTCACACACGCGCTGCCAGATGAGATCGGCGGAGGCTTTGGCGTCGTAGGCTTGGCTATTTGATGCGGCGAGGCTGCGCTTCATAGGCTCGAGGAGCGAGGGGTCAGCGGCAAAGATCGATATCTGCCTTGCGGCGAGGTGGGCGCTTGGGATATAGAGCGCGCCCTTGAGGGCTTTGACGTAGTAATTTTTAATGCCCCTTTCGATATAGGTAATGCACTTAGTGACGATTATGGGCACCCCGAGAGAGGCGGGCTCGGCAACCGAATTTGCTCCGCTCTTACCTGCAAAAATATCGGCGCAGGCGATATATTCAAGCACCCTGTCGGTGAAATCCACGGCGATAAGACGGATATGCTTGGGGGTCTTATTTTCGAGAGCGGAGAGGCGGAGATAGAGCGGTCGGTTGGTTCCGCACAGGGCGATGACCGTCATTTTCTGCTTGGATCTGAGGAGAGCCCTGACGGTCGCCTCAAGCCTTGCCATACCGTAGCCGCCGTCGCAGAGAGTGACAACGAACTCGTCCTCGGGAATGCCAAGCCTCGCTCGGCATTCTGCCCTTGCCGCCTCACTCCTGTATTTCTCGGTGTCGGGTCGCACGGGAAACGGGATCTTCGTAATATTTCCACCTGCGTACATACGTCTGCTAAGCGCCTGTCGGTAGCCCACGTCGCCGGAAATCAGGAAATTATTACAATCCACGTTGAATGCTCCGTTGGAGTAAACGTCGGGGCAGAAGCAGATAACGTAGGGTCTTTTGCCCTTAAGCTGATTGACGTAAAAGGGGATAGCCCAGTGGGCGGTATAGATAAGGTCGGCGTCAAGCTCCTTGATGCGCTTCACCGCCCGAGGGTTTGCTCTGCGGCCGCTGATGCTCATTTTAAGCATCACGCGAAGGGCGAGGGCGTCGCCTGCTATCAGGTTTCCAAGCTTACAAAGAAAGCCGAGAACAGGGGTGCGGTTTTGGTTCTGCACGGTCCTGCGAAAAAGTATTTCTGTCCGTTCAAGACGGGGGTCCCCCGTTTCGGTAAAGAAGCTGGATTCCACCACCTCACACCTGTCGCCGTAGTACTTCTTAAACTCCTCGCAGACGTTTTTGACAGGGATTATATGCCCCTTGCCCGCCTCCACGTAGGTGAAGACCACACGGGGCTTTTTCTCGGGGTCCAGGCTCTTGAGGTTATTGAGCCGCTCCCGTCGGGAGCCCTCAAGCGTGACCTCGGCAGCGGCGATAAAGGCGGTATAGATGATAATAAAATTGGGGTAAAAGAAGAAATTGTCTACCAGCGACATTCCGAGAATGCAGATGGGAGTGAGCAGAATAAGAAGCTTTTTTATTGAGAATTGCCTGAGCATAGCCTCGGCAAGCTGCTTTAGGTGTACCAGAAAGGCGAAAAGCCCCACTGCTCCAAGCGAGGACATAAATTGGAGAATGATATTGTGATACATATTTATAAATAGGTTGCCCGACGCGTCCTCGGGGGTGAGGTAGCCGTAGGCAAAGCCCACACCAAGCAGGGGAGAGGCGGCAAAATCGCCGAGGGCGTCTATCCAGATGGAGATGCGAGAGGAGAAGAAGCTGTTGACGTCGTTGACCGTGTCAAAATTTATCTCAAGACGCAAAAACCGCAGAACGTTGCGGATTCGCTCGGTATAATCGCTTGGGTATTTCACTATGACATAGACCACCGCCGCCCCGAGGGCGAGAAAGAGAGACGCCACGGTGATGCGGTTGGCAACCCGATTTCTTCCGCCGATGCAGCAGAGTATCGAGCCCACCACCAGAGCCAACGCGCCGAAGATTATCGCCGAGCGCGTGTCGATAAGAATGGTGGCAAACCATAGAACCACCGCCGAAATAAAGGACAGAGCGGGATATTTTCGGCTTCTCATAAGGTACATAGCCGCCGAGATAGAAAGAACGAGGACCGCTCCCACAAGGGTGGCAAAGCCCCAGGAAAGGGTCAGCTTGTTGCGGTGCAGAAAATAGGTTCCGTCGGCGTATTTTGTGATAAGCCTGCCGTCGAGGTGCAGACGGTAGGCGATTATCCCTATCTGCGCCGTAATGGCGTAGCCCGCGAACACAAGGGTCTTACAGGCGTAGGGAATGCCGTTCTCGGAGCGAGAAAGAATCGAGAGGAACAGAGGGTAGAAGATAGTCAGCACCCCTGCTATCATCAGCCCGAAGAGGAATGAGCCGAGGGACCATTCCGGGCTGAGAAGACCGCCGAGGATAAGGGCGAGGTCAATGAAGATAATGCCCCAGAAGAACGCTCCGCGTCGGAAGAGCATCTCCCGTAGTATACCCGTGGCGATAAGGCGGTAGACAAGCACCGCCACGATGATAAACACACAGGCGGCAAAATGCCACGCGCCTGACGGCTCGAAGAGGGGAAGGCTCTCGTAGGTGTCGAAATAGCCGCTTGGGTCGTCGATGCCAATGGCGTAGTAGCCAAGGAACGCGGGTACGATAAAGACCTTGAGGTCGGGGGAGAAAAGCCCTGCAAGGACGGATAAGGCGGTAATTATCCAGACGCAGGGCAGATAGACCTCCTTGTTGCCCGTGCCCGAAAGGACGCAGATAGCGGCGACGAGGGCGGGGTAGAGGGCGGTGTTCTGGGCGTTGACGATGAATGATATTATTTTATTTTTTTCACGAATTCTGTCGAAAACCGTCATAAAAATGGATACTCCTGTAAGGATAGGGTAATGGTCTATGATAAATTATAACACTCTTGTCCTGCGAAATTAGTAGATTTTAGGGGCTTCGAGGGTGTAAAAACACAAAAAACTAAAATTTTTTTAAAAAAACCGAAAAATTTTTTAAAAAAGGTATTGCATTTGCAAAAAAAGTGTGATATAATAACAAAGCTGTGATGAACGGCCCGTTGGTCAAGCGGCTAAGACGCTAGCCTCTCACGCTGGAAACATGGGTTCGATTCCCGTACGGGTCACCAAAAAGAAAAACCACACCAAAAGGTGTGGTTTTTCTTTTTGGTGATCGTGCTGCGCACGAAGGACCCACCCCGACGAAGTCGGGATTGGGTTCGCATACCCCGCCCTATAAGCCTTCCCCTTTGGGGAAGGGGGACCGCTTGCGGTGGATGAGGAGAAAGT
>JAZQVZ010000076.1:0-1609 GCA_045632105.1 Eubacteriales bacterium
CATGTTACCGAACGCCATAGCCTGTACGATTACAGCGGTACCCCAAGAGTAGGGAATATCGTTGTCACGACCGTATACGTTTGCACGGGGGTTGCCCCAAGAGCGGAATACAGCCTTAACTGCACCCATGAGCTGCTCCTTAGGATCAGTGGGGAAGTCTGCGCCGATCTTAGCCTTGTACTCAGCCTTGAACTGGTTAGCAAGCTCCTTAAGATCGTCAGCGTTAAGCTCAACGTCGAGAGTAACGCCCTTAGCAGCCTTCATCTCGTCGCTAAGCTCCTCGAAGTACTTCTTTCCAACTTCCATAACGACGTCGGAGTACATCTGGATAAATCTTCTGTAGCAGTCGTAAGCCCAACGAGCATTGCCGGACTTCTTAGCCATAACCTCTACAACGTCCTCGTTAAGACCGAGGTTGAGGATGGTATCCATCATACCGGGCATGGAAGCACGTGCGCCGGAACGAACGGAAACGAGAAGGGGGTTCTCGAGATCGCCGAACTTCTTGCCGGTTACTTCTTCCATCTTAGTGATGTATTCATTGATTTCTGCCTGGATGTCGGGGTTGATCTGCTTTCCGTCCTCATAGTACTGAGTACAAGCTTCAGTAGAAATGGTGAAGCCCTGGGGAACGGGAAGACCGATCTTGGTCATCTCAGCAAGGTTAGCGCCTTTACCGCCAAGAAGCTCACGCATAGATGCGTCGCCTTCGGTAAAGAGATAGCAATATTTCTTTGCCATTGGATAATACCTCCATAAAATAAAATTTTGACAAAAGTTATTATGCCCACAGCCGCAATGCTATAAGCATTACCGCTATAAGGCAGTGTATATTATATCATATTTTTTTAAAAATGACCATAATATTTGAAAAATTATGTCTGTGTGCATTTGTAAACTTTCTGTGAACGAAGCAAAAAGAACTTTGGCGCGGTTGATTTTTTAACATTTGTATAATATAATGATTAGGATAACTAACATGAATGCAGGTATTGAAATGGCAAATATTTTTGATCTGTTCAAGCAGATATCCACCGCCGCTCCAAGCAGCGCGGGAAATATAGAATACATTGTTGTGGGTCTTGGAAATCCCGGTAAGGATTACGAGAAGACCAGACACAACGCAGGCTTTATGTCGATAGATTATATATCGGGCAGATGCGGAGCGCGTATTGACAGAGCCAAGTTTTCGGCTCTTGTGGGTGAAGCTACTATCGCAGGCAAGCGTGTGCTTCTCCTGAAGCCTCAGACCTTTATGAACCTTTCGGGTGAGGCCGTGGGAGCTGCCGCTAAGTTTTATAAGATAGCTCCAGAGAATATAATAGTTATATCCGACGATATCAGCCTTGAGGTCGGACGAGTACGTGTTCGCAGAAGGGGAAGCCACGGAGGGCAGAACGGACTTCGCAACATTGAGGCTCATCTCGGTTCGCAAGACTATCAGCGCATAAAGGTGGGAGTGGGCGCAAAGCCTCATCCCGACTACGATCTTGCAAGCTGGGTACTGTCGAACTTTGATGCGGGAGATTTCAAAAAGCTTGACGAGATATATCCCAAAATTTATGAAGGACTTTGCAAGATGCTTGAGGGCGACACCGAGGCGGCTATG
>JAZQVZ010000077.1:0-19770 GCA_045632105.1 Eubacteriales bacterium
CTCTCCGTATGAAATTTTTAATTTCATACGGGGCAGATATCGAATGGCTCGACGAACTTGTTCGTCGAATCCACTTCGCATTCGCAACTCGGAGGTCGGGGAGCTTGCTCACCAGACGTAGAGTTAGCGAATCCTCGCCAAAGGCGAGATATCTTTCCAAGATGCATACTGTACATATTTAACTTGCATAGTCTTCATCGAAAATTATGCAACGTCAGTATTATAACATATAAAAACTAAAATTGCAAGAGCTTTTTTTATTTTTTATATTTATTTTTTACCACCTATATGTTATAATATTTTATAGAAAAATATTTGATTTTCAGGTGATAATATGGATACTAACCGCATACTTTCAAAGCTTGATATATACTTTTCAAAAAACGATTACGAGGGCGCCGAAAGACATTTGAAATACTGGCTTGACGAGGCAAAATCTTCGTTAGATGACAGGTCTTCTCTGCTTTTGTGCAACGAGCTTATCGGGTTGTCGAGAAAGACGGGTAAGAAGGAGCAAACCTTTGAATATACCGACATGGCTCTTTCGCTCATTAAAAAGCTTGATATTGCGGACAGCGTGAGTGCAGCTACCACGTATATCAACGTTGCTACCGCATACAAGGCTTTCAGTAAAGCTCTTGAATCACTTCCCTATTTTGAGCGCGCTTGCGACATATATGAAAGATATCTTGAGTCTGGTGACTCCCGACTGGGTGGACTTTACAACAATATGGCGCTCACTCTTTCGGATCTTGGTTTGTTCAAGGAGGCGTATGCCTCATTTGAAAAGGCATTAAACGTTATGAAGGGACAGCGCGATGGTGAGCTGGAGATGGCTATAACGCACTTAAATATAGCCTCTACACTTGAATCCGAGCTTGGCTTGTTAGAGGCGGACGAGGCTATTTCTGCCCGTCGTGATGAGGCTATGCGCCTCCTTGACATCCACAAGGATTCCACCGACGGCTATTATGCCTTTGTGTGTGAAAAGTGTGCTTCTGTATTTGGATATTACGGACGCTTTATGTACAACAACGAACTTCAGGAAAGGGCGAAGAGGATTTATGAAAGGAATTGAACTTGCTCGTAAATATTTTCAGGAGTATGGCGAGCCAATGCTTGATGAGTTATTTCCCGAGCATGGTCACCTAATTGCCGTAGGTCTTGTCGGAAGTGGCTCCGAGTGTCTTGGATATGACGATGAGATTTCCACCGACCATGATTTTGAGCCCTGCTTTTGCCTTTTTCTGCCCGATGAAACGATTATAGATCGAAAGACCGAGTTTGCCCTTGAACGTGCCTATGCGAAGCTTCCAAAGGAATTTATGGGATATTCGAGATGCTCTATTGCCCCCGTTGGAGTAAGACGTCACGGAGTTATCAGGGTATCCGATTTTCTTCTTGACAAAACAGGAACTCCCGACGGATACCTTTCTATTGATGATTGGTTTTCGATTCCCGAGTATGCTCTCTTAGAGGTTACGGATGGAGAGATATTTAAAGACGATAGCGGATTTTTCACTGAAATAAGGCGTAAGCTTTCGACTATGCCTCGTGACGTGAAATTGAAAAAGCTTGCGGGAAATCTGCTTCTCATGGCTCAATCGGGTCAGTATAACTATTCAAGATGTCTCTCAAGGGGCGAAACGGGCGCTGCTCAGCTTGCTGTATTTGAGTTTGTAAAGTGCGCGATGCAGGTTATATTTTTGCTCAATGACAAATATATGCCCTACTACAAATGGAGTTTCCGCGCTCTTTCCGAGCTGCCAAAATTCAACGAGCTTTCTTACTCTCTTGAATACCTGATATCGTCAGAAAACAATGAGAAAAACTCTCGACTTAAGGGTGATATGATCGAGGATATTGCTTCTCTTATCATTGATGAACTGAAAAATCAGGGGCTTACCGAGGCCATCTGCGGGGATCTTGAAAAGCACGCCTATTCGGTAAATGATAAAATAGCCGATAGTGAGATCAGAAATAGAAATATTTTATACGCTGTATAGAATTTATTTTAAAATTACCCTTGCAAAAAGTATTTTGTTGTGATATAATATTTGGGTGAATATTTAAACACTATGATGAAGTCGGCACACTTTATCCACTTGCTTCAGAGAAAACCGCCTTGGCTGCGAGCGGTTGCAGGTCAAAGTTTTAGCCTTTCGCTTCGGAGTGCTTTCCGTGAATTTCAGTAGCGGATTGCGGCAGCCGCCGTTATCGGCTTTGAGTGTCGATGCTTTTGCATCGGAATTTAGGTGGTACCACGGTTATCCCGTCCTATATTTTCAGGACGGGATTTTTTATTTTAAAATATTTATGATTATATAAACGAAAGGATCAGAAATGAAAGAAAAGCTTAATCAGATCAGAGAAGAGGCTCTTGCTGCTATCTCTGCAGAAAACGCAGATATTGAACAGATAAGAATTAAATATCTGGGTAAAAAGGGCGAGCTCACATCGGTTCTTCGCGGAATGGGCGCGCTGTCAAGTGAAGAAAGACCTATTGTTGGTCAGATGGCAAACGAGGTACGCGCTGAGATCGAAAGCGCGCTGACCGCTGCTGCGCAGATACTTAAGGAGAAGGCTCTTGAGAAGAAGCTGGCTGAGGAGAAGATAGACGTTACTCTTCCCTCTACTGCTCTTAAGGCAGGACACCTTCACCCCCTTACTCAGATCCAGCGTAGAATTGAGGAGATATTTATAGGTATGGGATTCTCTATTGCAGAAGGTCCCGAGGTAGAGCTTGATTATTACAACTTCCAGGCTCTTAATATTCCAGAGAACCACCCTGCTCGTGATACACAGGATACCTTCTACATTACCGAAAATATCCTTCTTCGTTCCCAGACCTCTCCCGTTCAGGTAAGAACCATGGAGAAGCAGAAGCCCCCGATAAGAATCATCTCTCCCGGTCGAGTTTTCCGCTCTGATGCGGTAGATGCTACCCACTCTCCTCTTTTCCATCAGGTAGAGGGACTTGTAGTTGATAAGGGCATCACCATGGGTGACCTTAAGGGTATGCTCGAGACCTTTGCGAAGACTCTCTTTGGCGAGGATACCAGACTTCGTTTCCGTCCTCACCACTTCCCCTTTACCGAGCCTTCTGCTGAGGTTGACGTTTCCTGCTTTGTATGTGGCGGAAAGGGTTGCCGAGTATGTAAGAACGAGGGTTGGATCGAGATCCTCGGTGCAGGTATGGTACACCCCTTCGTACTTGAAAATTGCGGAATCGACCCCACAGTTTATAGCGGATTTGCATTTGGTATGGGCGTTGAGCGTATTGCGATGAAGCAGTACGGCATTGATGATATGAGATTGCTTTACGAAAACGACGTTCGTTTTCTCGAGCAGTTCTAATCATTTAGGAGGTAAACAAAATGAATTTGTCTAAGAATTGGTTGTCCGATTTCGTTGACGTTTCTGACGTTGACGTCAAGGACTATTGTGATAGAATGACCGATACCGGATCTAAGGTTGAGGGCTATGAGGTATTGGGTGAGGATATCGAGAACGTAGTGGTTGCACGTATCGTTTCTATTGCTCCTCACGAGAACAGCGACCACCTTCAGATTTGTCAGGTTGATATCGGTGGCAAGATCGAGCAGATCGTTACCGGTGCTCAGAACATTTTCGAGGGCGCTATCGTTCCTGCTGCTATTCCCGTAGCAAAGCTTCCTGGTGATATCGTTATCAAGGCAGGAAAGCTTCGTGGAGTTCCCTCTAACGGTATGCTCTGCTCTATGGGTGAGCTTAATCTTACCGAGCATGATATGCCCGGCAAGGAGCCTAACGGAATCCTTGTTCTTGACGAGAGCTACGCTGATAAGATAGGTATGGACATCAAGGAAGCTCTTATGCTCAACGATACCGTTGTTGAGTTTGAGATCACCTCCAACCGCCCTGACTGTCTGTCCGTTATTGGTCTTGCAAGAGAGAGCGCAGTTTCCTTTGGTAAGGAATTCAAGCCTCACACTCCCACAGTTAAGTGTGTAAACGACGGAGATAAGATAGAAAACTACATTTCCGTAGGTATATCTGCTCCCGATCTTTGCCAGAGATATATGGCAAGAGTGGTAAAGAACGTAAAGATCGAGCCCTCGCCTCTCTGGCTCCGTATGCGCCTCAGAGCAAGCGGTGTTCGTCCCATTAACAACATAGTTGATATTACTAACTACGTAATGCTTGAGTACGGTCAGCCTATGCACGCCTTTGATTATTCTTGTCTTAACGGCTCGGAGATCGAGGTAAGACGCGCTCGTGATAATGAGAATTTCAAGTCCCTTGACGATCAGGATCATACCCTTGATTCCTCTATGCTTGTTATCTCCGACGCTGACAGAGCTGTAGCTCTTGCAGGTGTTATGGGTGGAGCTAATAGTGAGATCAAGGACGATACTACCACTGTTGTATTTGAGTCTGCTTGCTTCCTTGGTACCTCTGTTCGTGTGACTGCTAAGAAGAACGGTATGAGAACCGAGAGCTCGGCAAGATTTGAAAAGGGTCTTGACCCTGAGAACTGCTACGGCGGTCTTGAGAGAGCTTGTGAGCTTGTAGAGCTTCTGGGCGCAGGTGAGGTCGTAAACGGAATTATAGACGTTTATCCCACCAAGGCAGAGCCTGTTGTTCTTGATCTCAATACCGACGTTATCAACACCTTCCTTGGAATTGACGTTTCCGAAGATGAGATGAAGAATATCCTTACCGCTCTTGAATTCAAGATGGAAGACGGCAAGGTAATTCCTCCTTCCTTCAGAGCGGATATTACTTGCATGAATGACGTTGCAGAGGAAATCGCAAGAATTTACGGTTATAACAAGATAAAGTCCAGCCTTATGAAGGGTGAGACCACTCAGGGCGGATATACCAGAAAGCAGAAGTTTGAGATCGACCTTGAGCGAGCTATGTGCGGAATGGGTATCAACCAGATCCAGACCTTCTCCTTCATTAGCCCTAAGTTCTACGATAAGATCAGACTTTCTGAGGACAGCGCTCTTCGTAAGTCAGTGGTTATCTCAAATCCTCTCGGTGAGGACACCAGCGTGATGAGAACTACCGCTCTTCCCTCTGTTCTTGAGGTAATTGCGAGAAACTCCAACTTCAATAATGAGAACGTAAGGCTTTTCGAGATAGCAACTGTATATATTCCTACCGGTGAGAATACTCTCCCCAATGAGAATAAGGTACTCTGTGCTGCTATGTACGGTGACTGCGACTTCTATGCTATGAAAGGCGTTTGCGAAAACGTATTTAAGCTTGCAGCTATCAAAAACGTAAGCATTAAGTCTATTTCAAATAATCCCTCTTATCATCCCGGAAGATGCGCAGAGATCACTGCAAACGGAAAGGTAGTTGGTATTTTCGGTCAGATCCACCCCGTTACCGCACAGAACTACGGTGTAGACGTTCCCGTTTATGCTTGTGAGCTTGATTTTGACGCTATTTTCGATATGATGAGTGAGGTTAAGCTTTATACTCCTCTGCCCAAGTTCCCTGCAACCACCCGTGACTTCTCCTTTGTATGCGATGAAGCTCTTGAGGTAGGAACAATTCAGGCTGAAATGGCTAAAGCAGGCGGAAAGCTTGTTGAGGATATTGCTCTGTTCGATATATACCGCGGTCCTCAGATCGGCGAGAACAAAAAGTCGGTTTCCTTGAGAGTAACTCTCCGCGCAGCTGACAGAACTCTTACCGTAGAAGAGGCAGAAAAGGTATCTGCTAAGATCCTTGCAGGTATAGAGAGAAATCTCGGTATTACTATTCGTGCTTGAGGTAGCTTATGGAAAAAGCAAAGCTTGAAAGAATAAACGAGCTGGCAAAGAAAAAGAAGGAAGGAACGCTTACTGAGGAGGAGATCATCGAAAGAAAGGCTCTTCACGATGAGTATATAGCTGAGATCCGACTTTCCTTTGGCGCTATGCTGGATAACACAGTTATTCAATACCCCGATGGCTCAAGAAAATCTCTTAAAAAGGATAAGCCCGAGGATAAATAAAAAAGATCCTGTTGCTAAAAAGCAACAGGATCTTTTTTATATTCTTGAATAAAGGTAGTTTAACTTTTTATAATAAGCTGTATCTACGTTTCCCAGCTGTTCTTGGGTTACTCTGTAAGCCCAGTTATTCTTTGCGGTTCCGGGGGTGTTCATTCTTGTGTCTGCCCCGTATCCGAAGATATCCTGAATGGGTATAATTACGGTGTCAGCATGGCTTTGGAGCATAGTTTTGATTATGTTTTTACAGCCCTTGTTCCAATCGTCATCGTAACCGCCGCAATAATCAAGAGCGTCGCGTCTTGTAGCTTCGTCAAGCTCCCATACGTATCCAAGAAGCGTGTTATTGTCGTGAGTTCCCGTGTATGCTATGCAATTATTAGTGTAATTATGAGGGAGATGCGGAGAGCATCTATCACCAAGGAAAGCAAACTGGAAAACTCTCATTCCAGGGAAGCCGCTGTATTTAAGTAGTTCTACAACCTGAGGTGTGATATCTCCAAGGTCCTCGGCAATTATGAGGCTATCGCCTGCAACCTCTTTTATTTTATTTATAAGAGCCCTTCCGGGTCCTTTTACCCATTTACCCTCCTTGGCGGTCTTTGCGCCTGCGGGGATGCTCCAGTAGGATTCAAAGCCTCTGAAATGGTCAATTCTTACGCCATCAAAGAGTGTGAGCATATATTTGATACGGTCACACCACCAAGCATAGCCGTCATTTTTCATTTTCTTCCAGTCATAGATGGGATTGCCCCACATCTGTCCGTCCTCGGCAAAATAATCGGGAGGACAGCCTGCTACGCACTTGGGCATGCCGTCTTTGGCAAGCTGGAACTGTGAGGGATCAGCCCATACGTCAGCACTGTCGAAGGCTACGTATATCGGGATATCTCCAATTATTTTAATTCCCTTCTGGTTGGCATAGGCTCTTATCTCTTTCCATTGGATAAAGAATTCATACTGGATGAATTGCCACAAAAAGAGTGTATCCTCGGTAGCGGTATGGATGCTCCATTCATACCAAGGAAGATTTCCGTTAGCATCTCTCAATGCTAAAAACTCTGCCGCTTTAGCTAAGTGAGGATTTTCTTTAAGGAAATCATATATAATCTGCTTGTTTTTTACACGTGAAGCTGCTTTGGATAAAAGCGTCATTCTCTCTTCACGAAGTCTGTCGTATTCGCAGAGATAAGGGCTATTCTGTTTAGCACCGTCGAGCTCCTCTTTTGTTACCAAGCCCTTTTCATAAAGTGTGGGAATATCGATAAAATAAGGATTGCCACCAAAGGACGAATAGGATTTATAGGGGGAATTGCATTCGTCGGGCATACAGAAAGGAAGCACCTGCCAATAGGTAAATCCACCGTCAAAAAGAAAATCTATAAATCTTTTTGCCTCAGTGCCGAATGAGCCCGTTGAGTAATCTCCCGGCAAGGAGGAAATATGCATTAAAACACCTGAAGCTCTCATAATATCTCCTAAAAGAATTCTTTAATAAATTATAGCACACGCAACTAAAAAAATCAAGGGCGACTACGAAAGTCGCCCTTGATTTTTAATTATTTGAAGTACTTAACAGCAGACTCAAATATCTTCATATCGTAGTTTCCTTCTACGTTCTGATAGAGCCCCTTATTGTATCTCTCGGTATGACCCATCTTTCCAAGCACGTGACCGTCGGGAGATGTAATACCTTCGATAGCGAAGCAGGAATTATTGGGGTTGTAGAGAATGTTGGATGTAGGCTTTCCGTCAAGATCAACGTACTGTGTAGCGATCTGTCCGTTCTCAGCCAGCTTCATAATAAGGTCATCGGATGCGAAGAATCTACCTTCACCGTGAGAGATCGGGACAGAATATACGTCGCCAACCTTTACCTCAGAGAACCAAGGAGATTTGTTGGATGCTATTCTGGTACGAACTATTCTCGACTGGTGACGTCCAATGCTGTTAAATGTCAGTGTAGGACAGTTTTCATCGGTGTCGATGATTTCGCCGTAAGGAACAAGACCGAGCTTGATAAGTGCCTGGAATCCGTTACAGATACCGCACATAAGTCCGTCGCGATTCTTGAGAAGCTCGTTTACCTCGTTCTTAATTGCTCCATTGCGGAAGAATGCGGTAATAAACTTACCGGATCCATCGGGCTCGTCGCCACCGGAGAATCCACCGGGAACGAAGATGATCTGAGAATTCTTTATCTTCTTAACGAATGCCTCAACCGAATCACTAACCTTCTGTGCAGAGAGGTTGTTAATAACGAATATCTCGGTTTCAGCGCCAGCTCTCATAAATGCCTTAGCAGAATCGTATTCACAGTTGGTACCGGGGAATACGGGAATGAGAACCTTGGGCTTTGCGCACTTGATAACTGCGGGAGCCGCCTTCTTGCCTTCGTAAGCAAATGCGGGGATATCCTTGTCGGATTCAGCAGCATTTGTGGGATACACGTTCTCGAGAACGTCCTCGTACTCCTTGTAAAGCTTGTTAAGTTCTACGGTTGTATCACCGTAGGTTATTTCTGCCTTACCGGTTGTAGTTCCAAGGAGAGTTCCGTCAACGTCAACGCCGTCAGCAAGCTCGAGTATGAAGGAACCGTAAGAATATCCAAATATTTCTTCAAGAGAAACCTTATCGGAGAACTTAAATCCAAGTCCGTTTCCGAAGCACATCTTCATAACAGCCTCTGCTACGCCACCGTAGGTGGGAGTATAAGCTGCGAGAACCTTACCGTTCTTTGTAAGCTCGGATACCTTATCAAAGAGAGCCAAGAGCGACTCTGCTTTAGGAAGTCCGTCAGCATTGTATTCGGGTCTGAGCCATACTACACGGCTGCAAGGTACCTTGAATTCAGCGCTGGTTACGGTGTCGGTCTTGCCGGTTGTTACTGCGAAGGATACAAGCGTGGGAGGAACGTCGATATTCTCGAAGCTTCCACTCATGGAGTCCTTGCCGCCGATAGCCGCAATTCCGAGATCGGTCTGCGCCTTGAATGCGCCAAGCAATGCCGAGAAGGGCTTGCCCCAACGCTTTGCTTCCCTTCTGGGCTTTTCGAAGTATTCCTGGAAGGTAAGATATGTATCGCTGAAGTCAGCGCCGCCTGCGATAAGCTTGGATGCAGATTCAACTACTGCGAGATAAGCACCGTGGTAGGGGCTCTTTTCGGATATGAAGGGGTTGTATCCCCAAGCCATAAACGAACAAGTATCAGTGTCGGTGGTTTCTACCGAAACCTTGTTTACCATTACCTGGGTAGGAGTGCTCTGGTTCTTTCCACCGAAGGGCATCAATACGCTGCCTGCGCCGATGGTAGAGTCAAATCTTTCGGAAAGACCTCTCTTGGAGCATACGTTAAGATCGTTTGCAAGATCGGACATCATTGTGCCGAAGTCGCCCTTGATCTCCTTTGCGAAGGCTTCAGGCTTAGCCGCAACAACGTCTATGTGCTTCTCTGCTCCGTTGGAGTTAAGAAATTCACGGGATATATCAACGATTACCTTACCGTTCCATCTCATAACGAGTCTGGGGGATTCGGTAACACGTGCAACTACGGTTGCTTCAAGGTTTTCAGCCTCAGCCAATTCCTTGAATTTTTCAACGTCCTTAGCCTCTACAACTACAGCCATTCTCTCCTGAGATTCACTGATAGCGAGTTCGGTTCCGTCAAGTCCCTCGTACTTCTTAGGAACTGCGTTAAGGTCTATTTCAATTCCGTCTGCAAGCTCGCCGATAGCTACCGATACACCGCCTGCACCGAAGTCGTTGCAGCGCTTGATAAGCTGTGTTGCCTCACAGTTGCGGAAAAGTCTCTGAAGCTTACGCTCCTCGGGAGCGTTGCCCTTCTGAACCTCTGCTCCACAGGACTGGAGAGATTCGAGGGTGTGAGATTTGGAGGAGCCAGTTGCACCGCCGCATCCGTCACGTCCTGTTCTTCCACCAAGAAGAACGATTATGTCTCCATCAGCGGGAACCTCACGTCTTACGTTCTTTGCGGGAGCCGCCGCGATAACCGCACCGATCTCAAGTCTCTTTGCAACGTAACCGTCGTGATAAAGCTCGTCAACAATACCTGTTGCAAGACCTATCTGGTTACCGTAGGAGGAGTATCCCGCAGCTGCAGTGGAAACGATCTTTCTCTGAGGAAGCTTTCCGGGCATAGTCTCGCTGATAGACTTTCTGGGGTCAGCCGCACCGGTAACGCGCATTGCTCCGTAAACGTAGGAACGACCAGAGAGAGGATCTCGAATAGCGCCACCGATACAGGTTGCAGCACCACCGAAGGGCTCGATTTCAGTAGGATGGTTATGAGTTTCGTTCTTGAAAAGGAGCAACCAATCCTCGTCGTTGCCGTTGATGTTTACTTTGATCTTGACGGTGCAAGCGTTGATCTCTTCGGACTCGTCAAGCTTATCAAGCTTTCCGTTAGCCTTGAGATACTTAGCGGCAAGAGTACCGATATCCATAAGGTTGATAGGCTTGGTTCTGCCAAGAGCCTTTCTTGCAGCGAGGTAGTCGTTATACGCCGCTTCGATCTGCTCGTCCTCGAACTTAACGCTGTCAACGGTTGTCAAGAATGTGGTGTGACGGCAGTGGTCAGACCAGTAGGTGTCTATCATTCTGATCTCGGTGATAGTAGGATCGCGATCCTCGCTTTTGAAGTAATCCTGACAGAAGCTGATATCGTCGATATCCATTGCGAGACCAAGCTCACTTACCATCTTTGCAAGCCCTTCTCTGTCAAGCGAGATAAATCCGTTTATAACGTCAACAGTAGTGGGTATCTCATATTCTGTAACAAGAGTTTCAACCTTGTCGAGAGATGCCTCGCGACATTCTACGGGGTTGATAACGTATTTCTTGATAGCATTTACGTCATCCTCGGTAAGATCTCCGTAAAGGCAATAAACCTTTGCAGTGCGAACGAGGGGACGATCTTTCTGGGAAATGAGCTGAATGCACTGAGCGGCAGAGTCTGCTCTCTGATCGAACTGACCGGGCAGATATTCTACTGCGAATACCTTGCATTCATCGTTGGTGATTTCATCGGTAGCATTGTCAAGCTGGGGCTCGGAGAATACGGTATTTACCGAATAATCAAAAAGCTCCTTTTCGATGTTTTCGACGTCATATCTGTTGTAAAGTCTTACCTTCTTAAGAGACGTGATATTGAGCATTTCTCTTATCTCACGACAAAGAGCGTTCGCTTCGTTCTCAAGCCCATTTTTCTTTTCTACGTATATTCTGTAAACCATAATGCCTCCGATTATCTTTGATTAAAAACGGCCATTGCCTTCTGTCCGATGTCCTTGCGGAAGAAAGCATTATCAAAATGAACCTTAGCTACGTTTGCATAGGCTTTTTTGATAGCCTCGGCAAGATCGTTACCAATAGCAACTACGCCGAGAACTCGGCCGCCCGCGCTCAAGAGCTTTCCGTTCTCGAGCTTTGCGCCTGCTACGTAAACGTCGCCGTCGATTCTGTCGTCCTTCGTTATCTCGAAGCCACCGCTGTACTTTCCGGGATAGCCATCAGATGCCATGATAACACAGCAAGCGGCGCTATTCTTGAAGCGCACAGGGGTTTCTGCGAGAGTACCGTTGGTACAAGCCTGCATTATCTCCAGGAGATCTCCGTCAAGCAAAGGAAGAACTACCTGTGTTTCGGGGTCTCCAAAACGGCAGTTGTATTCAATGACCTTGGGGCCGTTTTCGGTAAGCATAAGGCCAAAGTAAAGGCAACCCTTAAAGGTTCTTCCCTCCTCGTTCATTGCATTTATCGTAGGAAGGAATATCTCTTTCATACAAATCTCTGCAATATCCTCGGTATAGTAAGGGTTGGGAGCGATAGTTCCCATTCCGCCTGTGTTAAGGCCCTTGTCACCGTCAAGAGCACGCTTGTGGTCCATAGAGGATATCATGGGAACAACGGTTTTTCCGTCGGTAAAGGAAAGCACGGATACCTCGGGACCTGTAAGGAATTCCTCGATGACTACACGGCTTCCGCTGTCACCGAATACCTTATCCTCCATCATAGACTTAACTGCTTCTATTGCCTCTTCTCGGGTCATAGCAATAACTACGCCCTTTCCAAGCGCCAAGCCGTCAGCCTTAATAACGGTAGGTATGGGAGCGTCCTTAAGATACTCCAGAGCATCCTCCTTAGCAGTAAATACTTCGTATTTAGCGGTAGGAATGCCGTATTTCTTCATAAGATTCTTGGAGAATATTTTGCTTCCCTCGATTATTGCCGCATTAGCCTTAGGACCGAAGCAAGGAATACCAGCCTCATTGAGCTTGTCCACTGCGCCGAGTACCAGAGGATCATCAGGAGCAACGATAGCGTAATCAATAGAGTTAGAAACTGCAAAATCAACTATCTTATCGATTTCTTTCGCACCAATGGCAACGCATTCTGCATCTGCCGCAATTCCTCCGTTGCCGGGGAGCGCATAGATCTTCTCTACCGAAGAATTTTCTTTTATTTTCTTGATGATGGCGTGCTCTCTGCCGCCACCGCCTACAACCATTATTTTCATCTGCACACTCCTGATTAGATCAATGGTGGAAAAGTCTCATTCCTGTAAAGCTCATAACCATTCCGTAGTCGTCACAAGCCTTGATAACTACGTCGTCACGGATGGATCCGCCGGGCTCTGCAATGTAGGAAACGCCGCTTCTTCTTGCTCTGTCGATGTTATCGCTGAAGGGGAAGAATGCATCACTACCAAGAGCAACTCCGGTTATGCTGTCAAGATATTCTCTCTTTTCCTTTGCAGTAAGCTCTGCAGGCTGCTCGGTAAAGTACTTCTGCCAGTTACCGTCAGCAAGAACGTCCTCGCTCTGATCAGAGATATAAACGTCGATAGTGTTATCTCTATCGGGACGGCCGAGAGTAGGAAGGAAAGGAAGTCCAAGAACCTTGGGATGCTGGCGGAGATGCCAGATATCAGCCTTGTTTCCTGCAAGTCTTGTGCAGTGAATTCTCGACTGCTGACCTGCTCCAACACCGATAGCCTGACCGTCGTATGCATAGCATACAGAGTTGGACTGGGTGTACTTAAGAGTGATGAGCGCGATCATAAGATCACGAACTGCGCTTTCGGGGAAATCCTTCTTCTCTGTAACAACGTTAGAAAGAAGTGCGGGGTTGATTTCAAAATTATTTCTTCCCTGCTCAAAGGTAATTCCGTATACTTGCTTACGCTCGATTTCATCGGGAACGTAATTGGGGTCGATCTTTACGATATTGTAGTTGCCGTTTCTCTTGGACTTGAGTATCTCAAGCGCCTCGTCGGTGTATCCGGGAGCAATGATACCGTCGGAAACCTCACGCTTAACGAGAAGCGCTGTGGTCTTATCACAAACGTCGCTGAGTGCGATCCAGTCGCCGAAGGAGGACATTCTGTCAGTTCCTCTTGCTCTTGCATAAGCGCAAGCCAGGGGGGATTCGTCAAGCCCTTCGATATCATCAACAAAGCAAGCCTTCTTAAGTGCCTCAGGCAGGGGGGTTCCAACTGCCGCAGAGGTGGGGCTTACGTGCTTGAAGGAGGTAGCGCAAGGCATACCTGTAGCCTCCTTAAGCTCCTTTACCAGCTGCCAGCTGTTGAAGGCGTCAAGGAAGTTTATGTATCCGGGTCTTCCGCTGAGTATCTCAATGGGAAGCTCTTTGTCGCCCTCCATGTAGATCTTAGCGGGCTTCTGATTGGGGTTACAACCGTATTTAAGCTCAAATTCTTTCATTTTGATACTCCTTAAACGTTTTTGTTAATAATGATCTCGTTGGTCTTGCCGTCCTCAAGAGAAACGGTACGAACCAGCAGAGATACCTTGTTGTCAGCGTTAAGGCTGTTCCATACTACGTCTGCAAGCTCCTCAGCGGTGTTAGGCATAACAACCACCTCAGGCTCTCCGTAGAATGAAGGAATGGGATTTCCGTCGCACTCATAGGTGTGAATGAAATGACCGATTCCGTTCATAGGAGTGTAGCGGTAGAAATAACGGTTGCATACCGTAGGATCGCCGTCAGCGCTCTTAAGAATGGAGAGTGAGTAGTTGAAGTCTGCGTTACCGTAATATACGATTCCGGAGATTCTGGGGGTGTAGTTAGGATGATCGGGCTCGAACTCTCTTGTCATAAGCGCATCCTCAAAGCTCTTTCCTGTCTCGAGTGCGTTGTAGATGGTATCGGTCTGATCGCCGTTGGTAACAATGTCAATGTTTTTTCTTTCAAGGAAAGGATTGTAAATGATAAGGCTGGGATCTACGAGCTTGGACTCGTCAAATGCCTTGGTTCTCATTCCTCCCTCGTAGCGCTCGAATACACGGTTACGGCTGTTCTCGCTTCTTCCCATAATGAAATAAGCGATCATTGCGCTCTTGCCGTCAGCGCTCTTTCCTATCATAATTCCTCTGCCGGGATAGCTGTTGCTAGAAAGCAGATCCTTTATACAATTTTTTCCGCTGATGCTCATATCAGTTGTTCCCTTTCTTTTGCATTTTTATCTCTTTTGAAACCATCTCGACTGCTCTTGGAAGTATTATCCATTCAGCCTGTCGCATTACTCTTTGCTGAAGTCCTTCTGCGGTTTCGTCTTTTCTTATAGAAACGCTCTTCTGAAGAATTATTCTTCCACCATCGGGTACTTCGTTTACAAAATGAACGGTAGCACCGGTTACCTTTACGCCGTATTCCAGTGCCGCTTCGTGCACCTTGAGTCCGTAAAAGCCCTTTCCACAAAACGAGGGGATAAGCGAGGGGTGAACGTTTATTATACGCTCGGGATAATCTTTAGTAAAGCTTGCGCTGAGGATATTCATAAATCCTGCAAGAACTATAAGTTCAATGCCGTATTCTTTCAGCGTTTCCTTGAGTTTTTCCTCAAATGCTTCCTGAGAGCCGCATTCCTTTTTGCTTACAATAGCAACGGGAATGCCTGCGTTCTCTGCTCTTGTAATCGCATAAGCGCTGGGATTATTGGATATTACAAGCTCTATCTGTCCAGACTTGATGACGCCTGCGTTGCTTGCATCAATAAGTGCCTGAAGATTTGTTCCTCCACCTGATACAAGAACGGCGATCTTTGTTTTTACTTTTTTCATTAGCAGAATACCACTCCGTCATCGCCCTTGATTATCTCACCGATAACGTATGCATCCTCGCCCTGAGCTTTAAGTATCTCGATAGCGGTATCTACCTCAGCAGCAGGAACTACTATGCTCATACCAACACCCATGTTGAAGGTGTCGTACATATCTCTCTCGGGCACGTTGCCTATCTTTGCGATCATATCAAATATGGGAAGAACCTTAACTGCAGACTTGGTAATCTTTGCGCTAAGACCTGCGGGAATGGATCTCGGGATATTCTCATAGAATCCACCGCCTGTGATATGGCTGATTCCCTTTACGTTTACCTTTTCAAGAAGAGCAAGGACAGGCTTTACGTAAATTCTTGTAGGAGTCAGAAGAACCTCTGCAATGCTCTTTCCGCCGAGTTCTGAGCAGGGCTTAGTAAGCTCGGTGTTATTTTCAACGTCGAATACCTTGCGGACAAGCGAGAAGCCATTGGAGTGAACGCCGCTGGAAGCAAGTGCGATAACCACGTCACCCTCTTCCATCTTGCTGTTGTCGATCATCTTTTTCTTATCTACGATACCTACGCTGAAGCCTGCGATATCGTAGTCGTGCTCGGGCATCATACCGGGATGCTCAGCGGTCTCACCGCCGATAAGTGCACTTCCGGAACGTACGCAACCCTCAGCAACGCCGGAAACGATAGCGGCGATCTTTTCAGGGTAGTTCTTTCCACAAGCAATATAGTCAAGGAAGAACAAGGGTCTTGCGCCACAGCAGATAATATCGTTAACGCACATTGCAACGGCGTCGATACCGATAGTATCGTGCTTGTCAAGAAGCATAGCAAAGCGAAGCTTAGTTCCTACTCCGTCTGTACCGGAAACGAGAACGGGCTCCTCCATTCCTGCGAGATTAAGACCAAAGCAGCCTCCAAAGCCACCAACGTCGTCAAGACAGCCCTCATTCTTAGTGCGGGCGATATGCTTTTTCATAAGCTCAACGGCACGGTAGCCTGCGGTTATATCTACGCCTGCAGCAGCGTAGCTTTCGGATTTAGAATTGTTATGCATGATTTTCTTTCCTTTCACGTCTTTATATTTCTTTAATCTTTTTTACCTGTCCAACAATAAGTGCAGAGCTTACACTTGTCAACCCCGATAGCCTTTATAACTCCTTCAAGTGACTGGAATTCAAGAGATGAGAAATTGAATTTGTCAGCAATAGCACGACGAAGCTTCTTTCCTCTTTCGGTGGTGGGATCGCTGTATTCCTCGATGTACTTCTCTCCCTCTTCCCCTTCGAGTTCGACGATGGTTCTTCTTGCTATAAGCTCCATGTCATTGGTGTTTCTTGAGAAGTTGAGATATCTGCATCCGTACATTATAGGAGGACATGCAGATCTCATGTGTACTTCCTTAGCACCGTTGTCATACAGGAACTCGACGGTTTCGCGAAGCTGAGTTCCACGAACAATAGAGTCATCAACGAACAAAAGCTTTTTGTTCTGAATAAGCTCGTGTATGGGTATTTGCTTCATCTTTGCGACCTTCTTGCGGTCGGTCTTTTTTGCAGTGAAGCTTCTAGGCCAAGTGGGCGTGTACTTGATAAAGGGTCTTGCAAAAGGAATGCCACTTGCGTTAGCATATCCGATTGCGTGAGGTGTACCTGAATCGGGAACTCCGCTGACGTAATCTATATCATCGGCAAGTCCGTTTTCTTTATCAAACTTAGCCATGATAGAGCCGTTGTTATAGCGCATTACCTCTACGTTTGAACCTTCGTAGGTTGCTGTGGGAAATCCGTAGTATGACCACAGAAATGCACACATACGCATCTTTTCACCGGGAGCTGCTAGCTGTGTAATACCGTTGTATGTAATCTCAACTATCTCTCCGGGGCCGAGTTCCTTTTCATCCTCGTATCCAAGCTTTTTATAAGCATATGACTCAAAGGATACTGCGTATCCGTCGGGATTTTTTCCGATCTCAACAGGAAGTCTTCCAACCTTGTCTCTTGCGGCGATGATAGAGCCGTCCTCTTTTAGTATGAGAATAGAAGCCGTTCCGTCGATAACGTCCTGCGCATATTTTATTCCTTCTGCAAAGGAATCCTTTTGGTTTATAAGAGCAGCAACCACCTCAGTGGAGTTGACTGCACCGCCTGTCATCGCGTTAAAATGACCGCCTCCGTTTTCAAAAAGCTTGTTTGTGATTTCGTCCATGTTGTTTATTGCACCAATAATGCAAATAGCATAGGTTCCAAGCTTTGAACGGATAAGCAGAGGTTGAGGGTCACTGTCGCTTATACAGCCGATAGCAGATCTGCCTCTCATTTCGTCGAACACGTGCTCGAACTTGGTTCTGAAGGGCGAGTTTTCTATATTGTGTATAGATCTCTGAAGTCCCAGCTTTTCATCGTAAGCTGCAAGACCGCCGCGACGGGTTCCAAGGTGCGAGTGATAGTCGGTTCCAAAGAAAACGTCTCCAAGGCAATCTACCTTAGAAGCAATTCCAAAAAATCCTCCCATATAATACCTGCCTTATCGATTAGTTGTTAAATTCTTTCTCTATCTTAGCGTTCTTAAGAAGAACGGTCTCGGCGCTTGCTGCTCTTGCTGCGTCAAGCTTTTCAGCCAAAGCGCTGTCCTCTATTGCGAGCATCTGTATTGCTAACAAAGCGGCATTCGTTGCGCCGTCTATAGCAACGGTTGCCACAGGTATACCCGAGGGCATCTGCACCGTCGACAGAAGCGCGTCCATACCGCCTAAATTTTTAGATTGAACAGGAATTCCTATTACGGGCAGAGTTGTGTTAGCCGCAACTGCGCCGGCAAGATGAGCTGCCATTCCAGCAGCTGCAATTATTGCTCCGAATCCGTTTTTACGTGCACTTGAAGAAAACTCCTTTGCCTCTACGGGGGTTCTGTGAGCAGAATATACGTGTACCTCAAAAGGTACGCCATACTCCTTAAGCGTGTCAATAGCCTTGTTTACGATAGGCAGATCGCTGTCGCTTCCCATAACGATTCCAACTTTTTTCATTTTGTCCCTCCTGAAAAATAAATATGGGCAGACCTATCCTCGTCGAGATAGGGCTGCCCAGGCGGTCGGCGTATTACTTTTTGCTCCCCTATGGTTAATTCCATTTATCCGCCGGTAACAAAAAGCCCTAAATACATCAAAAAACCAACAAGAATATTATACCATATGTATATATATATGTCAATAGAATTTGCTGCTTGGTATATAAATTTTTTGTCGTTTTAATGTTTAAAATTTGTGCTTTTGTACAAATTTAAACCAACGAGTTTCTTATGGATTCAATAGATTTATTTTTGTAGTAAACTCTTGGTACTCGAGCGGATATTTCGCACATAACCTCATATGGGATTTTTTGGTTATTTTGCGAAAAATCGGACAGAGATACAGGGCTTTCGCCGCCGTATACGGTTACTTCGTCACCGACGTGAGCGTCGCTTACGTGACTTATATCGATCATTATCTGGTCCATACATACACGACCTGTAATATCGCATAGCTGTCCTCTTACAAAGACCTTGGTTTTGTTCTTAAAGTTCTCGCGTTTGAAGCCGTCTGCATATCCAATGGGAAGTGTTGCGATAACGGTATCACGGGAAGCGGTGAACTCACTTCCGTAGCCTACGCTGTCTCCCTTTTTTACCGTCTTTATATTCGAAATAACGGTTTTGAGAGAAAGTGTATTTCTAAGCCCAATATCATCAATATCTCTCGACGGAAGCACTCCGTACAAGGATATTCCAAGTCTAACCATATCAAGGCTGTACTTGGGATATTTTATTGCCGCAGCGCTATTGCTGCAATGCTTGATGTCAAAGGTTATTCCGTTATTTTCAAGGCGTTCTACTGCGCTGCAAAAGCTTTCAAACTGATTTTTGGTAACGACCGTTCCACGCTTGCCCTCGTCAGCCATCGGGAAATGAGTAAACACTCCTTCGGTACGGAAGCAATCGAATTTGCAAACCTCAATAGCCCTGCAAAGCTCTGCTTCTTCGTTGTCCTTTATAACGAAGCCAAGTCTTCCCATGCCTACGTCAAGCTTCAGGTGGATAGATAAAACAACCCCCTCAGCTATTGCCGCAGAAGCCAGATCTTTTCCGTATTCATAGGAATAAACACATTGCGATATGTTGTTTTTTGCCAAAACACCTGCACACGACGGATGTGTGTAACCCAATATAAGTAAAGGTGAGGATATGCCGCCGCATCTGAGCGTCATTGCCTCCTCTATGTTTGAAACGGCAAGGAAACCTACGCCGAGCGATTCGTAAAGACGGGCAACTCTTAAAGAGCCGTGACCGTAGCCGTCGGCTTTTATTATACAGCATATTTTTGCGGTATCGGGTACCGATTTCCGCAGAATTTTATAATTATGTTCCAAAGCGTCAAGGTCGATCTCAGCCCAAGTGCGCTTTTGCATAAAATCAAGCTCCATTTAAAACCTCAAAAACAAAATCTCTACTAAAAAATTATAGCAGAATTCACAAAATATGTCAACAAATTTTTATTATTTTGATATCGGTGAAAAAATTTTAAATTAAAAAAATTTTTTTTGAAAAAGATATATACAAAAATAAATTTTTGTGATAGAATAATTATGTTATTATCCCAACTTTGATTTTAAGGAGTTTGTTATGAAAAAGATCTACGAAGGCAAAACAAAAGACGT
>JAZQVZ010000078.1:0-12069 GCA_045632105.1 Eubacteriales bacterium
CGATCGGTTTTATTTTTTATTACGGAACTGCATCCCACTCGTAGAAGTTCCATTGTGCAGAATCAAAACGATCAACGGTCACGCAGCAATCCTTTTCATGATAAACCTGAGTGATAGACGGATCATTAGTGAAAACAGCATTATCTTTTAGAGTAGCAACTCCGGTATAATTCTTGCCACCCTCTTGATACTTAGTAACACCATCGGTGTTCATACCATCGTAGTGTCCACGTCTTGCAGGCCACAAAACGTATTCGGGCTCTATGTACTTATTAATAAGATCCGATCTGGTATCAGCATATCCGTGGTGGGCAACCTGAAGAACGTCTGCCTTGAGATCAGTTCTGTAAACGGGATTAAGCAGATAGTGAATGGAATAAACGTGAGCATCTGCCAGGAAGAGCATATCCTTACCCTGATATTTGATCATAGATACAATAGACGTGCTGTTATGCCAGTTGATTGATTCAAGATTCTTCGGTGAAGCAGCAGTAGGAATGGTAGAATACATGAGAAGGTCCTGTGTCATGTAGATAGTCATCTCAAGATCACGAATGTAGAATACCTGACCGGGATGAGCCTTGTAAATCTCCTGAGGAGCTACCTCTGTGTTAGCAGAAACCATATTTTCCATTGTTGTAAGCATACCATTAACGCTGTTTATGTTGGAATAGTTAACGTCGGTTCCATTCCAGGAGTACTTATCCTGAATCGCCAGTTCTTCCTCAGAAGACATATTATAAATGAGTTTTTCTACCGTTAGTTTTTCAAGATATTCGGGATTCCTGGAAATATCGTAATAAGCACCGATATGGTCATTATGAATGTGAGTGAAAAGCCAACCTGCAATAACTATGTTATTAGGATCGGGGGCATACTCTTCAAGAACGCCCATAAGCGCAGTAGCCGCAGACAGGCTGGGGGTGTCACTGGTCATGCCGCCGTCGATTATGAAGAAGCTTCCGTCAGCCAGCTGATAAACATAACCCATACGACCGGGGTAACTGATGGCATCATCAGAAATCATGGTAAAGGAGCCAAGACCCTTGTTGGTATATGTATTGTCTTCCTTAAGCCCGGGAAGGTCATATATAAATCTGTTATCCTCCATTACTCTTACCTCGTAATGGTCAACTGCAGCTCTTCCACCGTAGTCTTTCTTGTTAGATTCATCGTAATCAAAACGGATAAGCATTACGTTAAGTATCTGAGTCTGGGTAATATAGGTCGCAAACTTATTGTTGCCTATCTCGTTGGTGGTATAAAGCACAAAGCCCTCTGTTTCAAGATGGCTTTTGAACTCCTCAAATTCCTCGGGGGAGGTGTCCTTTACAACGTGCATAACAGACTCCTGACCGATGTCTATGTTATACTCGTCAAACTCCTTGCCGTTGTACTCGGTTACTTCGATAAAATATTCAAGATCGCTATCAAGCACAGGCTCGGTAGCTTTATCGGTAGCCTCTGTGGAGGGAGCTTCAGTATCCGAAGGCGCTTCGGATTCCGTAGGCTCAGTTCTAACGTTACACGCCAGCAACAGAGAAGCGAACATACAAAGAGTCAGCAAAAGCGCAATAATTCTTATAGCTTTCATATATGGTCTCCTTTCGATATTTAAAAATACCTTTACTGATATATTTTACCACAATTCACAACAAGTGTCAATTATGCAAAAACGCCAAGGTTTTACCTAAAAACTGTTTAAAATGACAAAAACATATTTTTACCCTGCAAACGGTGTTTTGTGTGACAAAATTCGATTGACATATTTACAGAAAAATGTTAAAATATAAGAATGAAATAAATCATAAATTCAAAGGAGGGAACACGGTGGAAGACAAGAAAAACAAGTCCGATCTGCTTGACGAATTCTGGGATATATCATCGTTGATCCCGCCGAAAAAGCAGTACTATTCTACGAGTAAAAGTATAAAAACATCCGAAATATCGGTCGGTAATACTCCTTTTAAAAACGAGGCTTCGCAAAGCGACTCGATCATAAAAAGATATATTGACCCGCTTTATTTTGAAAACAAAAAAATAAGACGCGAGGCTTTTGTAGAAAGAGAAGAGTACGAGCCTCAAAGCGTACTTATTCATAAGGTTATACTAAAAAAAAGAAAAAGTGAATACGATCTGTACGGAAGCTTTTTAAACACCGCTTTAAAGTTTATGGATACAGACGCTGATGAAGTGCCTTACGTTTCGTACTATTCCTACGTACCCCAATATGACCAGCTATCAAAAGAGCAGTTTGCTTATTATTTGTGGTGGAGAAAATGCTTTAACGAGGGTACTCTAATCAAGACCGATCAAAGCTACGTTCTTTTGTATGTATACGAGCTGATAAACATCGGAAGCGCTGTGGACGCAAGGCTTATTCAGGGCAAGCTTGCCCGTTTATGGAATGAATACCACAAGGAGTTTTCTGCTATATGCGGGAAGCTTGCGGTTTGGATCTGTGATTTCAGCCTGTTGCACAGGCTTGATCCACCTTTGGAAATAAGCAGAAGCATCACAAAGCACACGCCCTCTCTCAAGGAATTCTTTATTCATATACCCGAGGGTGACTATACCGCTTGTGTACGCTCGCTTCTTAAGTACGGCACTGAGTACGATTATCATACCAGCAAATTTGCAACCGAGCGAAATATAGATGTGTTCGACCGTCACGTTTTCGGCGCAATGCTCGCCGCCGTAAAATTCTTTTCAAAAGACGGAAGATTATTGTCCTCGCTCTCAGCAGAGGACAGCAAATTGATCCGCAACGCCTTCGACGGTGCGCTTTGCGCATCCAAATGGAGATATGAGATAGAGGTTAGGTATTGCTCATTCTCCCACTCCAATGAGATAAGATTTATAATGGGCGACATAGTAAAATACGCCGAAAACAAGATACGCGCTTTTCTTGGAATAAAATCCAAGCTTTCAGTATATTCCATCGGCATTGAGCTTCAGCGCGCCCTTGATGAATACTTTGAAGGAGCATTTGCCAAGGAAAAGCCTGTTGTAAAAAAGGTAGTAGCAGAAAAGCAGGATTACGATGCTTTGTACGATATTCCTGCAAGACCGCTCTCACTTGAGAATGCAAGAAAGATCGAGAATTCTTCTTGGAGTACTACACACGATTTAATCTCAGCATTTGAACGAGACGAGGTCAGACCCGACCCTATTGTAAAAGCACCCGAGCCTGTTGAGGAATCACAGGACGGCGACCTTCGTCAAAGGCTTGGAAAATACTACGATTTTGTTGTGGCTTTGAAGAACGAAGATAACTTAGCTATGAACAAGATATCAAAAGCGCTCGAAAGCCTCCCTGAGGCGATCGTAGACAAGATAAACGAGATCGCAGTAGACACCATAGGTGACATTCTCGTCGAGGATAATGGAGACGGATTTTGCATCGTTGATTGCTATCTCGATATGATCTAAAAGGAGAAAAATATGAGTAACGAAATAGATATTCGAAAGATACCAAAAAGAATTTTAAATTCACTTCTGCTTTCGGTTTCGGCAGGCGTTGTACCTCGAATGGGCGCACCCTATATAGCTATCGGTCGCAGAGATGAGATCTCAGCGCTGCTGTCCGATCTCGAACAGGTTGATCAGGGCTGCGGAACTATGAGATTTATCATAGGAAGATACGGAAGCGGTAAAAGCTTTCTTATACAACTCATACGCGGATACGCCCTTGAACAGGGATTTATAACCGCAGATGCTGATCTTTCTCCCGAGCGCAGACTGTACGGCTCCAGCGGAAGCGGAGTTGCTACCTACAGGGAGCTTATAAAGAATATGGCCTCAAAATCCTCTCCCGACGGAGCGGCGCTTCCTAAGATCATCGCTCGTTGGATAGATATGCTGAAGCTTGAGCTTATGGAAGAGGGAATTACCCCCGAAAGCACAGATTTTGAGCGCAAATTCAACCTCAAGGCCGCAGACAAGCTCCGCGAGGTCGAGGATATGGTTGGCGGCTTCGACTTTGCAAGAGTAATAAGCCAATATTACACGGCACACTTGAATGGAGATGACGAAAAGAAGAGCGCATGCCTACGTTGGCTCCGCGGTGAATTTTCAACCAAGACCGAAGCAAGAAACCAGCTCGGTTTTGCCACTTCGGTTATAATTGACGATGACAACTGGTACGATTTTCTCAAGCTTTGGGCGGTTCTCGTTCGCTTTATGGGATACAGAGGACTTGTTGTATTCATTGACGAATGCGTAAACCTCTACAAGATAACTCACCGTGTGAGCAGAGAAAATAACTATGAAAAGATACTCTCTATGTTCAACGACACACTTCAGGGACGCGCCCCGGGACTTGCATTAGTGCTTGGCGGAACCCCTCAGTTTATGGACGACACCCGTAGAGGACTTTTCAGCTACGAGGCCCTTCGCAGCCGTCTTTGCGACAGCAGATTCTCCTCGGAAGAATATACCAATCTCGTAGGCCCGGTTATTCGTCTCAAGCGTCTTACCAATGACGAGCTGTTTGCTCTTATTTCCAGAATAACCAAGCTTTATGCAGTAAATTATGGCGAGGAACCCCGAATAAGCGAAGAGCAAATGATCGAATTTTTGCGCATCTCCTTGGCAAAAGCAGGAGCAGACAGCATGATAACACCCCGTGAGATGCTTCGAGATTATATGACTATTCTTAATATCCTCTTGCAAAACGAAAATGCAAGCTTTGAGGATATCATAAACAAAAACGAAACTCCCGTAAAGGAAGAAGAACCCACCGAAGAGGTTCAGCCCAAGGTCTTTTCTGCTAAGGATATAGAATTTTAAAAAACGATAAGGAGGAACAAAATGAAATACTCGGAATATATCTTTGAAAGATTTCCGCCCTTTATAAAAGAGTTTATATATTCCCACTCTTGGGACGAGATCCGCGACGTACAGTTAGCAGCTGCTCAGGTAATATTCGAGAGCGAAAACAATCTCCTCCTTACCTCATCCACCGCAAGCGGAAAGACCGAGGCAGCGTTTTTTCCCATACTTACAGAGATATATCAGGATTCCCCGAATAGTATTGGCGTTTTATATATCGCTCCGCTCAAGAGCCTTATCAATGACCAATTTTATCGAATCGAGGAGCTTCTTGACGAAACAGATATCAAGGTAACACATTGGCACGGCGACGTAGCTCAATCAAAAAAGCGAAAGCTTCTCGATGCGCCAAGTGGGATTCTGCAAATCACTCCCGAATCCTTAGAGGCAATGCTTATAAACCGTCACAACGATATCAAAAGGCTTTTTGGAGATCTTAGATTCGTAGTGATTGACGAGATCCATACTCTTATGGGCACCGATCGAGGTAATCAGATAATCTGCCAGCTTGCAAGAATTGAGAGCGTGATAGGATACAGCCCCCGAAGAATAGGACTATCAGCTACCGTTGGAGATCCTGAAACCGTTGCAGAATGGCTAAGCGAGGGAACAGGAAGAAAGACAGAGGTCCCACTCTTTGAAAATCAAAAAATACGTTGGCGCTTGGGTATGGAGCATTTTTATATCCAGAACAATGAATTTGACCAAACAAAAAACAAAAAAGAAGACTCAAAGAAAGCTTTACTTGATGCAGGATACGAATATATATACGACTGCGCCAAAGGGCAGAAATCTCTTGTATTTTCAAACTCTCGTGAGGAGACCGAGTACGTTTGCGCTACGCTAAGACAAATAGCACAGAACAGAGGAGAGCGGGATATATTTTTGATCCACCACGGCAACCTTTCTGCCTCACTTCGTGAAGAAGCAGAGCGCAAGATGAAGGATATCGACACTCACGCCGTTACCTGCGCAACGGTAACCATGGAGCTTGGTATAGACATAGGCAGACTTGAACGTATTTTACAGGTAAATTCTCCACATTCGGTATCGGGATTTCTCCAGCGTTTAGGGCGCTCGGGAAGAAGAGGTCAGCCGCCTGAAATGATGTTCGTATTCAGAGAAGATGAGCCTCTACCCAACGCACCTCTACCTCAGCTTATTCCGTGGGAGCTTATTTGCGCCATCGCAATAGTTCAGCTCTATATTGAGGAAAGATTTATTGAACCCCCAAGAGAAAAGCAGGAGCCATTCAGCCTTTTATTTCATCAAACACTCAGCATACTTGCTTCCTTTGGTGAGATGCCCCCCCGCGCTCTTGCCGAAAAAATATTGAGCCTCCCACCCTTCAAAAAGGTAACAAAAGAAGAATACCGAACACTTATCGTATCTATGCTTAACTGTGGTTTCCTTGAAATGACCGATGAAAAAGGTCTTATAGTTGGTCTGGCAGGTGAAAGATTACTGGGAAGTTTTAAGTTTTATGCAGTATTCAGCGACAGCGAGGATTATACCGTTCGTTGTGAGTCCGAGGAGATCGGTACCATAACCATGGCCCCGCCCGTAGGCGACAGATTCGCACTTGCCGGCAGAGTTTGGGAGGTAGTCGAGCTCGATATGCCTCACAAGCTTATTTACGTAAAGGGTGTTCAGGGAAAAATGGAGGTATCTTGGCCCGGTAAATACGGCGAGATACACACAAGAATACTTGAAAGAATGAAGCAGGTACTCAAAGAAGATACTGTTTATCCTTATCTTCTTGATAATGCGGCGTTTCGCTTGGAAAAGGCAAGACAAACCGCAAGAAACACGGGAATGCTCGATCATTCCGTGGTTCATTTGGGAGGATACGGCTGGTGCGTATTCCCATGGCTCGGAAGCCGCTCATTTAGAACGCTGAAGCGGATGATTTCCTCGGCATCTCAAGAGCTTGGAATAAGCTCTGTTGAAAGCGGTGGAACCTATTATCTTATGCTCAGAATGGAAAGAGGAAATGGAGAGGATCTGATACGCGATCTTCTTGCTAAGTTTGACCGCTGTGAGAACGCCGAATCATTGGTTTCACATAAGGAAGTGCCTGTATTCGAAAAATACGACGAATATGTACCTGCAGAGCTGTTACAGCATGCTTTTTCGGTAGATAGACTTGATATCAAAGAGGCAAAAAAACGCCTTTGGGATATTGATAGGGAATATTTTGAAGAAAATTAAAAAAAGCTCTTGACTTTGTTGCAAAAAGATAGTATTATTGTAATATCATTTTAAAGGCTGAGAAGAGGAGCGGTGACGCCCATAGCTTTCACAGAGAGCCGCTTTTGGTGTGACGCGGTAAAGCAGAGCTTCATTAAATCACCTCCGAGCCCATTGTCGAGCGATTTTTCGGGTAGAACAATGCGTAGGTCTGCGTTAAAGACGAATGTATTTTCAGTACATAAGTGGTCGTATGACAAAAAGAGTGGTACCGCGGAAGCTTTAGCCTTCGTCTCTTATTTTGAGACGAAGGCTTTTTTATTTTGATTTTCAATTTTGAAAGGATTTTTTGATATGTTAACACTTGACAAGATCTATCAGGCGGCGTTTGTATTAAAGGACGTAGTTAGAGAGACACCCTTGATCGCTTCGCCTAAAATAAATGCAAAGAGCGATGTATATCTTAAGCCCGAAAACCTTCAGCTTACGGGTTCCTTTAAGCTTCGCGGATCGGGATTTATGATCTCCCAACTCTCCGAAGAGGAAAAGGCACGAGGAGTTATCGCTTGCTCGGCAGGTAATCACGCTCAGGGTGTGGCGCTTGCATCTGCAAAATACGGCATAAAGTCGGTGATCTGTCTACCTGACGGCGCGCCCATCTCCAAGGTTGAAGCAACCAGAAGCTATGGCGCTGACGTAGTAATGGTAAAGGGTGTATATGACGATGCATACAACCACGCGCTGAAGCTTCGCGACGAAATGGGATACACATTCGTTCACCCCTTTGACGACGAGGATGTTATCGCAGGTCAAGGAACTATAGGCCTTGAAATACTCAATGAGTTGCAGAACATCGACGCTGTTGTAGTTCCGATCGGTGGTGGCGGACTTATCTCGGGAATCGCTTACACCATCAAGCACCTCTCTCCCAACACCAAGGTATACGGAGTTCAGGCTGAGGGTGCGGCAAGCATGTTCAGATCCATAAAGGGTGGCAAGCGCGAAAGACTTAGCGGCGTATCCACCTTTGCAGATGGAATCGCCGTAAAGGAACCCGGCGTGAATACCTTTGATCTCTGTCAAAAATACGTTGATGATATCGTTACCGTATCCGAGGACGAAATATCCTCCGCTATCCTTGCTCTTATAGAGCAACACAAGATGATCGCCGAGGGCGCAGGCGCTGTTGCAGTAGCAGCAGTAATGTTCGATAAGCTTCCCGTTGAAGGAAAGAGAGTAGTATGTGTGGTTTCGGGAGGTAATATCGACGTTACCATTCTTTCCAGAGTTATAGAGCGCGGTCTTTTGACCTCGGGAAGAACCTGTAACCTGTGCATCGAGCTTATGGATAAGCCCGGTCAGCTTCAGCTTGTTTCCTCGCTCATCGCAGAGCTTGGAGCAAACGTTATCTCTGTACACCACGAGAGAGCAAGTGAGAAAATGGATATCAACGGTTGCTTCCTGCGCATAGTTCTTGAAACCAAGAATTACGAGCACATAAATATGGTCAAAGCCGCTCTTGAAAATGCAGGCTTCAGACTTGTATAATTACGAACTGAGAGGAACTTATTATGGAAAAGATATACACTAAAAATGCCCCCGAGGCTATCGGACCTTATTCCCAGGCGGTCAAGGTAGGTAATCTGCTTTTCACATCCGGACAAATAGCTATCAACCCCGCAAGCGGTCAGGTTGAAGCGACCGATATTGAAGGACAGACCGAGCAGGTATGTAAAAATTTGTGTGCCGTTCTTGAGGCTGCGGGAACAACTATTGAGAACGTGGTAAAGACCACCTGCTTCCTTGCAGATATGGCAGATTTTGCCTCTTTTAACGCTATTTACGGCTCATATTTTGTATCTAAGCCCGCACGTTCCTGCGTGGCTGCAAAAACTCTTCCAAAAAACGTTTTAGTAGAGGTAGAAGTCATAGCGGAATTGTGATATTTTCACAAAAACAAAATCCTTTTTTAGTATGTTTTGTGCAAATTATATCAAAATCCAAAAGGGCATATAATATGCTTGACAAAGGTAGTATTTAGTGATAAAATAGGTATATAATTTTTAATGGCGCTAAAGGGAATCAGTAATTCGCAAGGCGTTTTCAGAAAGCCGATGGCAGATGTGAATCGGTAGCGTGTTCGGACGAAACTCCTCCCCCAGCCTCCGCTTGAAGACTTACCTTGTAGGTTGTGTAGACGCGGACGGATTGTCTCCGTTATCATGGACAGCTTTACTGTTTGGTGAAGCATAGAGTTGGCTTATTTATAAGCAATAAGAGTGGTACCGCAGAAGTCTATAAGACCTTTGTCTCTTTATCGAGAGATAAGGGTCTTTTTTGATTATTTGATTAAAATTAGCATTTACAACGATGGAGGTATATATGATTTTAAACGGTTCTGAAATACTTGCAAACGTATTGATAGAGCAGGGCGTTGATACTGTCTTCGGTTATCCTGGAGGCGCTGTGCTTAATATCTACGATGCATTGTACAAGTATAGTGACAAGATACATCACTATATGACGGCACACGAGCAGGGCGCAGCGCACGCGGCTGACGGATATGCTCGTTCTACCGGCAAGACCGGAGTAGTTATCGCTACCAGCGGTCCCGGTGCGACCAATCTGGTCACAGGAATAGCAACCGCTTATATGGACAGCGTTCCCATGGTAGCAATTACTGGTAACGTATCTACCAACCTCATAGGATGCGATAGCTTCCAAGAGGTATTTATCACCGGAATTACCATGCCCATAACAAAGCATAATTTCGTTGTCAGAAAAGTAGACGAGCTTGCTGACATTCTCCGTGAGGCATTTAGAATTGCCGAAAGCGGAAGACCCGGCCCCGTTCTTGTTGATATTCCCAAGGACGTAACTGCCGCAAAGGCTACCTACGTTCCTCAGACAAAGAGCACCGAGCCTGTCAGAACCAACAAGATAGTCGGCAACCTTGACGAGATCGCAGATCTTATCAACCGCGCTGAGCGTCCGTTCATCTACTTTGGTGGCGGAGTTAAGATATCCGATGCCGCCGATGAGCTTCGCGAGCTTATCCTCAAGGCAGACATTCCTGCGGCATACACGCTTATGGCGGCAGGTGTTCTCGGATACGGAGAGAGAAACAACCTCGGTCTTATGGGAATGCACGGAAACTATTCCGCAAACTGCGCAGCTAACAGATCCGACGTTATGCTTGCTATCGGTACTCGCTTCAGCGATAGAGTTGCTTCCAACACAACCAAGTTTGGTCACAACTCCAAGATAGTACATATCGATATCGATTCCGCTGAGATCAACAAGAACATTACCGCTGATTACAGCATCATCGGTGATGTGAAAGCGGTTCTTGAAAAGCTTCTTCCCAAGGTCAAAAAGGCTGACCACAGCGCTTGGCTTGAAAAAATAGCTCTTTGGAAGAACGACGATTATACTCCCGAGGACAGCGACAGCGTTCTCAAGCCCCACTACATTATCGAAACCGCTTGCAGAGAGGCAGGCGAGGATGCGATCTTCGTTACCGACGTTGGTCAGCATCAGATGTGGGCGGCTCAGTACCTGCACCACGTTAAGCCTCGCAACTTCCTTACCAGCGGCGGTCTTGGAACTATGGGCTACGGCTACGGCGCGGCTATAGGCGCACAGATCGCTAACCCCGACGTTCCCGTGGTACACTTCACCAGTGACGGCTCCTTCCATATGAACATGAACGAGCTTTGCACCGCAGTAAGCTACAACGTTCCCGTTATTACGGTCATTCTTAACAATGCGGTTCTGGGAATGGTTCGTCAGTGGCAGTCGGTATTCTATGACAGACGCTTTGCTTCCAGTGAGCCCGAACGCGTTACCAACTACAAAAAGGTAGCTGAGGGATTTGGAGCAACAGGATATCACTGTGAGACTCCCGCCGAATTCGAAGCCGCTATGAAGGAAGCGATGAAGGCTAAGGGTCCCGTATGGATAGAGTGTGTTATAGACCGCGAGGAAAAGGTTCTTCCTATGATCCCCGCAGGTGGAACTGTACACGATACTATTTTCAAATAATAAGGAGGACGGCATGAAGAAAAAATGTATGGTGCTTCTTGTTGAAAACAACGCGGGTGTTCTTGCGAGAATCTCGTCCTTGTTCGTACAGAGAGGCTTTAACATTGATTCCTTGACCGTTTCGCCCACAGAGGTTGAAACCCTGTCAAGAATAACTATTGAAACCACTGGTGATGAAAAAACTCTTAACCAGATTATGAAGCAGACCGCAAAGCTTCACGAATCCAAGATAATCTTTTCGGTAGAGCCCGAGTTCAGTCTCATCAGAGAGATATTGCTTGTTAAATTTGCAAGTGATAACCAGAACATGGGTAGAATCGAGCAGATAATCGAGGGTTACGGAGCGCGTATAGTAGATACCACAGGCAATTGCGTGGTAGTAGAGCTTTCCGATACTCCTCACAACATAGATTCCTTCCTTGAGGACGTAAAGGGTCTTGAATTGGTTGAGATGTGCCGTTCAGGCGCCATCGCCATGGAACGCGGCAACGTCGCGTATGATATTTAAAATTTTTTTGTGAAAATAAAAGGAGAAAACAAAAATGATCACAAAGTATTACGATTCTGATTGCAACCTTTCCTTGCTCGACGGCAAGACAGTAGCTGTTATCGGCTTTGGAAGCCAGGGACACGCTCACTCCATGAACCTCGCTGAGAGCGGATGCAACGTAGTTGTAGGTCTCCGCAAGGGAAGCGGACATTGGCAGAAAGCTGCTGACTTTGCTGCAACCCACCCCAACTTCAAGGTTATGGAAGTAGAAGAGGCTGCAAAGGCTGCTGACCTTGTTATGATGCTCGTTCCCGATGAGCTCGCTGCTGACATCTACAACAAGCAGGTTGCTCCTCACATGAAGGACGGCGACGTTCTTATGTTCGCTCACGGCTTCAACATCCACTTCAACTTCATCAAGCCCGCTAAGAACATCGACGTTATCATGGTTGCTCCCAAGGGTCCCGGACACACTGTAAGAACCCAGTATCAGGAGGGCAGAGGTGTTCCCA
>JAZQVZ010000079.1:0-4744 GCA_045632105.1 Eubacteriales bacterium
TAAGGAGATATCGTCTGAAAAATTGAGATCGTTACATCCCTCGCTTCAGGCAAAGGTCATTTCCAAGCTTGCTCATAAAAACGCAGGCATCTATCCCGAGGAAAAGCACATCACAGCCCTTCGTGAACTTTTGAAAAACGATAATTTCCGTTATTCGTTACCGGGAGAAAAGGATTTTTTGTGTGAAAGAGGTGTATGCTCGTTTTCTCCCAAAAAAGCGGAAAATGATGTTTTTAAGCAAATATTTTTGCTGAAGAAGGGTGAAAATAAGATAACGGGAACTAACCTCACAGTATACATTGGCGAAGTGGATAAAACTTCTCTAAATGTTTACAATTTTGCAATACACACTACTATTTCATCTGCTATAATTGATGAAGGTTTAATATTACGCTTTAGATCAGACGGTGATTCCTATCGCTATGCGGGTATGACTCATAAGCTGAAAAAAGTATTCAATGACCGAAACATCCCACCGTCAGAGAGAGCGCAGATACCTATTGTCTGCGACAGCGAGGGAATTGTTTTTGTCCCCGGTATGTCCGAGAGAGACGGTGCAAAAAGCGATGTTTCGACCGATAATATTCCTATCACGTTTGCATATGCATATCCAAAAAACGGTGAAAAGGAAGCATTTACAGCCCTCTTGCGTAGGTAAGAGACAATTCAAATAAAGAAAGGCAACAGTTTACTGATGAAAGTAAATTACAAGAGCATATTATTACTCTCTCTTGTTGTGATCCTGGTAATATCAGCGGTTTCGTTCTTCACAAAGGCTAATGCTGATAAGACAGACTTCACATACGGAGATCTCGTTCAGCTCTTTGAAGAAGGAACGGTTACAAGCTGCGTGATCGATGGCGAATCCGTGGTTACAGTCAAAGCCTATAAGGTCCAGACAGACAAGGACGGAAGGCTCATGAAGGACGAAAACGGTGCCTTCATCTACGAGCTAAAGGATGACGGCAGCTTCATTGATAAAGAATACAACTTTAAGCTCAATTATATGTTCCAGGTTGAGCATATCCACGAGCTTGCCACAAACAGCATCGGCATAGACTATTACAACTATCTCGCGGTAGAAGAGACACCGTGGTATATGGCATACCTCCCCTTCATAATTCTCGGCATTCTTTTCGTAATCCTCTGGATATTCGTTATGAAGAGTGCGGGCAATGCGGCAGGCGGTGGAAAGATGGGCTCCTTTGCAAAGTCCCGCGCTAAGGTTACCGTAGCCGATAAGGACTCTGTAAAGTTTGCTGACGTTGCAGGCGCGGAGGAAGAGAAGGCTGAGCTTGAGGAAGTAGTAGAATTCCTGAAGAATCCCGCAAAGTTCGTTAAGCTCGGCGCGAGGATCCCGAGAGGCGTACTCCTTGTAGGCCCTCCCGGTACAGGTAAAACACTTCTTGCAAAAGCGGTAGCCGGCGAAGCAGGTGTTCCTTTCTTCTCGATTTCCGGTTCTGACTTTGTAGAAATGTACGTAGGTGTCGGTGCATCGAGAGTGAGAGACCTCTTCGACAGCGCAAGAAAGACTCCCGCAAGTATAATCTTCATAGATGAAATTGACGCCGTAGGTCGTCACAGAGGCGCAGGTCTCGGCGGCGGTCACGACGAAAGAGAACAGACTCTCAACCAGCTTCTCGTTGAAATGGACGGCTTCGGAACAAACTCGGGTGTAATAGTTATGGCGGCTACAAACCGTCCCGACATACTTGACCCCGCGCTTCTTCGTCCCGGACGCTTTGACAGAAGAGTTACTGTAAATTATCCCGATATGAACGGCAGAGAGGCTATCCTCAAGGTTCATTGCAGAAACAAGCCCCTTGAAGAAACCGTTGACCTTCACAAGATCGCGCAGACCACCATCGGCTTTACCGGCGCTGACCTTGCTAACCTTATGAATGAGGCGGCACTCCTTGCAGCAAAGCATGATAAGGCTCTGATCGGTATGAAGGATATCGAGGATTCCTATATGAAGCTCCTCCTCGGTCCTCAAAAGAAGACCAAGGTAAGAACAGAAGCCGATAACAAGCTCTGCGCTTATCACGAGGCAGGTCACGCCGTTGCATCCTACTACTGTAAAAACAGCGATCCGGTTAAGCATATCACCATTATCCCCGCGGGTAACGCAGGCGGTGTAACCCTCAGAGTGCCCACAGAGGACAGAATGACAAGCTCAAGAAACGAGATGCTCGACGATATCGTTATGACTCTCGGCGGACGTGTTGCTGAGGCGATAATCCTTGACGATATCTCCACAGGTGCATCCAGCGATATCCAACAGGCAACAAGAGTTGCCAGAAATATGGTAACCCGTTACGGTATGAGTGATCTTCTCGGTCCTGTACTTTACGGCAATGAGCATTCCTCCGACGAGGTATTCCTCGGCAGAGACTTCTCATCCGGACAGAACTATTCCGACAAGACCGCGGCATCCATCGATGACGAGATCCGCAACATCATTATGTCCGCATATAACAGATGTAAGGATATACTCACCGAGCACGTTGATAAGCTCCACTTTGTGGCTCAGTTCCTTCTTAAAAACGAGTTTATGGACGAAGATCAGTTCAAGGCTTGTATGGAGATGGACGCTCCCACCATCGAGGCTATCGAAGCTATCGCCACTGAGCGTAAGCGCGTGAGCGAGGAGGAAAACAAATCCGCTCATCAGAAGAACGCAAGAAACGAGGAGCTCGAAAGAGAAAGAGCAAGACTCATGGAAGAGGCGCTTCGTGCTAATGCGCTCGAAGGCAAGCCCGCTGATAACGACTTTGACTTATTTACCGCCGACGGTCCCATAGATACCGACGACAGCAATAACGAAGAGAACAAATAACCAAAAAACAAAAGTCTATCATAGCGCCACTCGGCTTATGATAGACTTTTTATATAAGAAGATGAAATAAAGGTAGCTGACGAGCGATAGGCGTACAATACTACGTCGAGCAAGTAAACGCCGAAAAAAATAAAATGACTGGAAGATCTTGCGATTTCCAGTCATTTTTAATGAAATGTGTTATAGAGTTGTCACTTTACGCTATTACACCGTTTTTTGGGTTACGCCTAAATGACTTAACTTCTTGTTTAATTATACTGCGTGAATGCCCTTTTCAGCATCTGCATTTGCATCGAGCTGATACTTCTGCTGCTTTCTCCAGTTGAAGAACTTGATAGCAACCTGCTCGAAGAGTGCGAGAGAAAGAAGGTCCTCAGGCTGTTCCTCATAGGGAGCAACTCTTGCGCGAAGGGAATCGATCTCGGGAGCAATCTTGTCTGCGGGTCTGTAGTCGATGATAGTGTCATCACCGATGATCTTCTTCTTGAAGGAATCGCTGATAGGAGCGGGAGTCTTACCGTACTCACCACGAACGAGAGCTCTGAACTCCTTGGTAACTCTTGCATATCTGCCCTCGTCTGCGAAGATAACGTTGTTTACTGCCTGAGTACCAACGATCTGAGAGGAAGGAGTAACAAGGGGAGGATAACCTGCATCCTCACGGACTCTTGCAACCTCTTCAAGCACCTCGTCGAGCTTATCGGACTTACCGGCAAGCTTGAGCTGAGAAATGAGGTTGGAGAGCATACCGCCGGGAACCTGGTAACGAAGAGCGTTTACGTCAACCTTAAGAACCTTGGGGTCGATGAGTCCGGATGCGAGATACTTTTCTCTGATACCGTTGAAGTGCTTAGCAACCTTATCGAGCTTTACAAGATCAAGACCGGTATCGTAGGGAGTACCCTGAAGGGTAGCAACGAGAGACTCGGTAGGAGTATGAGAGGTACCCATTGCGAGAGGAGAAATAGCGGTATCTACGTTGTCTACGCCCGCCTCGATAGCCTTGAGGAGAGTCATGGAGCCGAGACCTGCGGTGTAGTGACAGTGAAGATTTACGGGGATCTTTACGTTGCTCTTGATAGCCTTTACAAGCTGGAATGCCTCATATGGCTTAAGAAGACCGGACATATCCTTGATGCAGATGGAGTGAGCACCCATCTCCTCAAGCTGCTTTGCATAAGCAGCGAAGCCCTCGTTGGTATGGAAGGGAGAGGTAGTGTAGGAAATAGCCGCCTGAACGTGACCGCCCTCCTTGATGGTCGCCTTAATAGCGGTCTCAAGGTTTCTTGCATCGTTAAGAGCGTCGAAAATACGGATAATATCAATACCGTTAGCGATAGACTTCTGTACGAAGTATTCAACTACGTCGTCAGCATAGTGACGGTAGCCGAGAATGTTCTGACCTCTGAAGAGCATCTGAAGCTTAGTGTTCTTTACGTGAGCTCTGATGGTCTTGAGTCTTTCCCAGGGATCCTCGTTAAGGAATCTAAGACAAGCATCAAAGGTTGCGCCGCCCCATGCTTCAAGGGAATAGTAACCAACCTTATCCATATCCTCAAGGATAGGGAGCATTTCCTCGGTGGTCATTCTGGTAGCAGCCAAGGACTGGTGAGAGTCACGGAGGACTGTTTCTGTTATTAAAACCTTAGACATTTTAATATCCTTTCAAATTTTACTTTAGCGAAGGAAGCTGAGGAATACACCCGCTGCAACCGCAGATCCGATAACGCCTGCCACGTTGGGGCCCATAGCGTGCATCAGAAGGAAGTTGGAGGGATCTTCTTTTCTTCCCACGTCTTGTGCGACTCTCGCCGCCATAGGAACAGCAGAAACTCCTGCCGCACCGATAAGGGGATTAATCTTGCCGCCTGTCAACTTGCACATAATCTTACCGGTGATAAGACC
>JAZQVZ010000080.1:0-17589 GCA_045632105.1 Eubacteriales bacterium
GCACTTTATGATTATCCTTGCAATATGTTCGTTGCAGGATTCCTTGGAACTCCTCAGATGAACTTCATCAATGGAACACTTACCAAGAAGGGTGAAGACGTATACTTCAACTTCCAGGACGTATCCTTGAAGTTCCCCGCAGATAAGGCAAATGCTCCTGAGATTGCTGATTACATAGGCAAGGAAGTAGTAGTTGGACTTCGTCCCGAGGCTATTTCTGACTCGGCAGAGGATGTTGAGGCTAATCCCGACCACTCCTTCGAGGTTAATGTTGACGTTACCGAGCTTATGGGCGCAGAGATTTATCTGTATCTTAAGGTGGGCGATCCCGAGAACGAGCCTACATCGCTTATCGCTCGTGTTTCTTCTCGCTCTCAGTCCAGAGCAGGAGATAAGATCAAGGTTGCGTTTGATATGTCCAGATTCCATATCTTCGACAAGGATACCGAGCGCTACATTCTTCACTAAAAATATAAAGAGGGGCTACGGCCCCTCTTTTTTCAGGTTAATACTATTATAAAGTCAAGAATTTCAGGGAGAATAACTATGAAAGAAATGCTTTTTAACAAAAAAGAAGACACCGCCAAATATCAGGGATTCGTTGATGATGCTTTCCGTTTTATTGAGGATTTTCAGCTCATAAATCCTACTCTTTGGCGCCGCTTTGTTCAGCAGTTCCGTGAGGACGCTGACTATGATGCAGGCTGGAGAGGTGAGTATTGGGGAAAGATGATGAGAGGCGCTTGCCTTGTTTATCCTTATACACAGAATCCTGTGCTTTATGAAACTCTTACAGATACCGTTCGCGATATGATGGAGAGCGCAGATGAAGATGGAAGAATAAGTAGCTATGCTACCAATCACGAATTTGACGGTTGGGATATCTGGAGCAGAAAGTACGTGCTTCTTGGTATGGAATACTTCCTTGACATTTGCAAGGATGAGGAATTCAAGAAAGAGATCATTGCTTGTATGTGCAAGCAGGTTGATTATATTATCAGCAAGATAGGAAAGAAGAGCGACGGTAAGATCGAGATAACTGCCGCAACAAGACACTGGAGAGGCCTTAATTCTTCTTCGTTGTTAGAGCCTATCGTGCGTCTTTACAATCTCACTGGTGAGAAGAAGTATTTTGATTTTGCTGAGTACATAGTAGAATGCGGCGGAACAGATATCGTTAATATATTTGATCTCGCATACGAGGATCAGCTGTATCCTTATCAGTATCCTGTAACCAAGGCTTATGAAATGACCTCCTGCTTCGAGGGACTTCTTGAGTTCTATAAGATTACAGGAATAGAGAAGTATAAGACCGCAATAATTAATTTTGCCAACAAGATTCTTGAGAGCGACTTTACTGTTATAGGATCTTGCGGTTGTACACACGAGCTTTTTGACCACTCTACCGTAAGACAGGCTAACACCAACAACGGAAAGATAGCACAGGAGACCTGTGTTACCGTTACGTTGATGAAGTTCCTCTATCGTGTACATCTGCTCACAGGAGATGCGAAGTATGCGGATGCTTTTGAAATAGCCTTCTACAACGCTTATTTAGGCGCTATCAATACCGATAAGGTAATTGAGCCTATGATCATTAATGAGCACCCCGATTGGAGTGCAGAGCCTCTGCCTTTTGATAGCTATAGCCCCTTGACCGCAGGCACCAGAGGTAACGGAATAGGCGGTCTTAAGATCATGTCCGACAACCACTACTATGGCTGCTGTGCATGTATCGGCGCTGCCGGAATCGGTCTTGTTCCCAAGCTTCAGCTTCTTGGTTCTGATAAGGCTATCGTTCTTAATATGTTTATAAACGGTAGTGTAAGCACGCTTACTCCTATGGGCAAGGACGTTACCTTGAACATCGAAACCAAGTATCCTAAGTGCAAGAAGGTCAAGGTAACTCTTGATATGGATGGCGCTGAGAGCTTTGTTCTTTGCATAAGAAAGCCTCAGTGGAGCAAGAATACCCTTGTAAGTGTAAACGATGCACAGATTGCTTGTGATGCCGACGGATACATTTCTATTGATAGAGAGTGGAAGGGTGGCGACGTTGTATATCTTGAGCTTGATATGCGCACCGAGGCTATCTATCCCATTCCTTACGGAAGTCAGGTTCTTATGAACAAGGTTATTTGGGGTCATAACTATATGATTCCTACCTATGATGCAGAGGATCCTATTGCACACAATCATATTGCACTTCGTAGAGGTCCCGTTATGCTTGCTCAGGAAAATAGACTTGGTTACAGTGTTGATCAGCCTATTTCCGTAAAGGTAAACGACGACGGATATGTTGATGTTGCTAAGACCGACAAGGAAGTGCCTTATAATTGCATTTTGAAGCTTGACATTCCGCTGTGTAACGGCAACAGCATTACAGTAACCGACTATGCTTCCGCGGGTAAGACCTGGACAGAGGAGAGCAAGATGGCGGTTTGGATGCTTACCGAATAAATAGTAAATTTAGGAGATTTTTGTGAAGCGTCTGATATTCCACGTAGATGTAAACAGCGCGTTTCTTTCCTGGGAGGCTGCAAAGCGGGTTCGTCAGGGAGAACGTGATATACGTCTTATCCCTTCGGCTATTGGCGGAGATCGCGAAAGTCGAACAGGAGTAATATTGGCGAAGTCTATTCCTGCAAAGAAATTCGGGATAAAGACGGGTGAGCCCGTTGGAATGGCGCTTCGCAAATGTCCTCATCTTTATATTGCACGTCCCGATTTTCTTCTTTACGAAAGAAGCTCTCGGAGCTTTATGGACATTTGTCGCGAATATGCGCCTGTAGTAGAGAAGTTTTCTATAGATGAGTGCTTCCTCGATATGAGCGGTACTCAAAAGATATATCCTGATCCTATTGCGACAGCGCACGAAATAAAGGACAAGATCAAAAACGAGCTTGGATTTACAGTAAACATCGGAATTGGTTCAAATAAGTTGCTGGCTAAAATGGCAAGTGATTTTGATAAGCCTGATAAGGTTCATACGTTGTTTGATTTTGAAATAGAAGAAAAGCTATGGACATTGCCTGTAAGAGAATTGTTCTCGGTTGGTGTCTCAACCGCAGAAAAGCTTGAAAGGGCATATATTACCACCATTGGAGATCTGGCACGACTTGACGTATCGGTTTTGCGATCGTTAGTTGGAGATAAATTCAGTGAGCATCTTCATAATTTTGCTAATGGAATCGATGATTCTGAGGTGTTGGAACAACCTGAAAAAGCGAAGGGATACAGCAATTCAACCACGCTTGACCGTGACGTCATAAATGCAGAGGAGGCGCAAAAGATATTGCTTGCTTTGGCAGATAGCACGGCTATGCGAATGAGAGCAGACGGCGCAAGAGCTTATTGTGTAAGCGTAACTCTTCGCAGTAATGATTTCAAGGATCGCTCACATCAACGAAGGCTAAATGAGGCTACTGATATTACCGCTGAGATATTTACAATTTGTAAATCACTTTTCGCAGAGCTCTGGGACGGTAAAACACCATTGAGATTGCTTGGAGTGTCGCTGACAGGAATAACCTACGAGGACGACGTTCAAATGTCTCTGTTTGCCGATGAGAAAAAGGATAAAGCAAGAGCTATTGACAAAACTGTAGATGGCATACGAAGCAAATTTGGCGCTGATACTATCGTAAGAGGCGCAACCTATTTGTCACCTGCAAAAGTAGGGAAAAAGCACAAGGCTCAAATTGAAGATAAAAAAAGCAGAAACTGACGTTTCTGCTTTTTTATTAAACAAAACGACCGCCGAATTCGGCGGTCGTTTTATATTATTCTTCTACAGGGATATAATCCTCGTAGTTCTTGAGCTTGGTCTTTGTGAATATTGCAGTTCCGTAATAATTGTATTCAGTCTTGGAAAGATTTCTGCTTTCAAGAGATACAGACTTGTTATACACGATAGGAACAATAGGCAGATCACTCATAAGAATCGCTTCTGCCTCATGGAGAAGAGCAGCACGATTGTCGAGATTCTTTTCAGCATAAGCTGCCTGGATCTTTGCGTTGTACTCTGCGCTGTTGTAACCGGAATTGTGAATAGCTACGTTGAACTCAGTGGAGTTGGGAAGAACGCTTGCGCCGCCGGTGTATCCCTGAGCAAAGGGAGCGAGAACAGAGAACGCATCGGTGGAGAGTGCGGTATAATCTATAGCTGCTACCTCATATTTACCTTCATAGTAATTTTCGGCGAATATATCATCCTTAATTCCTGCGATAACAGCACCGGTGTTTATTGCCTTATCCTTGTTATCAACAGTTTCGATAGCGTTTATAGCTACGTTAAATCCAAGTCCGTTTTTGCCCCAAGCCGCCTGTACCTGCTTCGCAATCTCCATCTGAACGTCGTCATAAGCGGGAACGGATATAGCGAACATAAACTTAGAAGCGGTTACACCGGCAGCCTTGAGAAGTTCTTTTGCTTGAGCAAGATCGTCAGTGAGTGCAAGACCTGCGGAATCGTTATCTCTAAAGGTTTTCTTCTTGGAATCAGTCTCAAATACTTTGTTAGGAACAAGACCGTTGGCAGCCTCTGCAAACACCACTGTTTCTGCTATTGCAGTTCTGTTGATAGCCAGCGAAAGTGCCTGACGAACTTCTTTTATAGCGAAGATCTTTTCGCCGTCCTGGCCTGCAACGAGAGTATCGTCATAAACGCTCTTGCTACCGGAAAGCTTGGAAAATCCGCTTGCATCATAGTATCTAACAACCGCATTTTGATTGAACACGTAGGAATGGGTGCTGAGAGAATCGGTAATATCTGCCTTCTTGTTCCACTCATCAAAGGTGTACTTGGAGCGGAGAGAAAAGGGAATATCACCCATATAGAAGATGCTTCCGTTCTCGTATGCAGAAAGGATCTCTTCGTCAGACATGGTATAATCTACGATAATACGATAAGGTGTAACCGACTTATCAAGAGCATCATTCATAAAGTCTCTGCGGTAGTATGCATTTCTCTCAAGGATGATGCCAGCATCAGCGGGAAGCTTTGTTCCGGTAGCAGACATGGTCTCAGTGTACTTATAAGAAACGCTTCTTATGCGGAAGGGACCGCTGGTAACGATAGAAAGGGAACTCTTTGCCCAGTCGTTTTCCTTTTCGGTACGTCCGATAACGTCAGAACGAACGGGAGCCAGTGCATAGCTTGTGAGATTTCTGATGAAGTTGTCGTAATCGACACCTTCTTCAAACTCAATGAGAAGCTCTGTGTTGTTGAGCGCCTGAACACCAACGTCGTCGATAGAGGGAACATCACCTTCCTTGCATGCCTTAGCATTCTTTACATCATAGAGAAGAACTGCGGCATCAAAGGACTTAGAGGAATCGAGTATTCTCTGCCAAGCAAAAACTACGTCATTGGTAGAAACAGGGGTTCCGTCAGACCAATATGTATCATCACGAAGAGTGATAAGCATTGTGTTTTCTTTTTTGTCTATCTCATACTTCTTAACAAGAGATTTTTCAGGCTTGCCGTTATCTCCCATTACAAAAAGATTATCGAACAACAGGCTTACTATCTTAAGCGCAGAGTCATTAGTATAAGCGTAAGCAGGGTCGAAATTGTAAACGGGATCAGAAAGGTACATATAGATATATGACCCCGGATTATCCGCATCTACTTTACTCGAACAACCGGCAAACGCCGAAATGAGAGTTAAAAGACAAAGCAAAATAGCAATAGATCTTTTCATGATTGTGGTTAACCTCCTGGTTGTTTTAACTAAAGCCGACAAATCGGTAATATACATTATATATTATACCATTTATTCCTAATAAAATCAATGAAAAAGGGGGAATAATTGCAGTTTTGTTTATTTGCACAATATATCGGTAAAATACTTGTACAATTTTACCCATAAAGTTCTATAAAAGGAAAAAGTAGAAGGAATTTATAAAAAACAATGTTCCAAAAATGAAAATATTTTTTACAAAAACTATTTACAAAGCAAAATAAATATGATATAATAATTCCAGAAATGGAAAAGGGGTGTAAATATGAATTATATTGATAGAATTAAACAAATTAAGAGCGAGCGCAAAATAACCAACGAGAAGCTTTCCGAGCTTACCGGCATACCGCTTGGTACTCTTAGTAAAATAATGGCAGGTATAAGCGATTCGCCTAAGCTTTCAAATATGGTTCTTATCGCATCTGCGCTTGGATGCTCGCTGGACTATATCGTAAGCGGAACCCCTGACAACACTAATAATTTCACTCTCACTGCTCAAGAGATAGCATTTATTGAGGATTACAGACAGCTTGACAGCTACGGTAAGGATCTTTTATCGGTAGTTGCCAAAAAAGAGATGGAGAGAATCGGTATGATATCCGAACAGAGCGTAACAAGAAAGACTGCGTCACCGCGAAAGACAAAGACCGCAACAATTCTTCCTATGCCCGCAGTGGATACAAGCAGAAGCGCATCGTCCGATTTTGCAAGAAAGAGCGTTTTTCTTTACGATCTTCCTGTTTCCGCAGGTCCCGGAGTATATCTTGAGGATGAGCTGTTAGATGAGATTAGTATCCCTGATAACGAAAAAACTGCTGGTACTGATTTTGCATTACGCATAAGCGGAAACAGTATGGAGCCTAAGTATCACGATGGAGATATTCTTCTTATAGAGGAAGCGGAAAGCGTGGAAATAGGAGAGCTTGGTATCTTTATATTGGATGGAAGCGGTTATTTCAAGAAATTTGGTGGGGATCGCTTGATATCTCTCAACCCCGAATATGGAGATATTCTTTTGCGTGACTATGCCGAGGCGGTATGCTGCGGTAGAGTTATCGGAAAACTTAAAAAGAAATAATATGATGAAATAATATGATAATTAAAATACACATCGAAAACGATGTGTATTTTTTTATTTTTGGGGAATTATAGTAAAAAAGATGGGGTGGAAGATTTATGATAAAGGTTGTTGAAGCGATAAGTGACGTAAACATAGGCGGCGCAGGGATATTGCTATTAAATAGATTAAAAAACAGCGACAGGAAGCTTTTTAATACGGTTGTTGTGTTACCAAAGCAAAGCTTGTTACGAGAAAGATTTGAAAAGATAGGTGTAAAAACCTACGGTATAAACGGAGGAGAACGTTCTTTTTCACTTCTAGGACTTTACGGTTATTATAAGGCGCTTAAATGTCTGAAACCGGATATTATAAATTCTCACGGAAGCCTGAATTCAAGAGTTGCAGCATGGCTTACGAGAACTCCTGTAAAAATTTATACAAGGCATTGTGTTTATCCTGTACCCAAAACATACAACCTTGACGCTGTAAGGTATATTGTGGGTGTGGTTACAGAAAAGTTAAGTGACGGGATAATAGCGGTAGCCCATTCAGCAAAGAAAAATCTTACCGATATAGGAATCAAAGAAGATAAAATAAGAGTAATAATAAACGGCTCGGAGGCATTAAGATTTATTGCCTCAAAGGAAAGAGAAGCACTGCGAACCTCGCTTGGAATAAAGCAGAACGACATTGTAGTATCGATATTTGCCCGTCTTGAACCGTGTAAAGACCATAAATGCTTTTTGAGAGCGGCTGCTCTTTTAAGCCAAATCTCCCCAAAATATAAGTTTTTAATATTAGGAAGCGGTAGTCTTGATCAAGAGCTTAAGCAATATGCAAAGCGCCTGAACCTTAATAAAAACCTTAGTTTTTTAGGATTTGTAGAGGATATCGCGCCCTTTATGAATATAACAGATATAAATGTCAATTGTTCAATTGGTACCGAAACATCTTCACTTGCGCTTTCGGAGGGAATGAGCTTGGGGGTTCCTGCGGTGGTTAGTGACTATGGCGGTAATCCTTATATGGTGAGCGCAGGTAAAAACGGATACGTTTATCCGCAAGGGAACTATATTTCTCTTGCAAAGCTTATAAAAAGAATTGCCAGATTAAAGGAAGGCGAAGGATATGACGTTTTGTCAAGAGGCGCATATGAAAGATATAAAAATGAACTTAATGCCAAATCTATGACCTTAAAAACCGAAGAACTTTATAGAGAATTGTATAAAAGAAAAAAGCCGAGGCGATAAAGCTTCGGCTTAATTTAATTTATTGATCATCGCGGTTGCTGAAAACTTAAACTTCGTTGCTTTGTCCATAAGTGTAGAAACTGATACGCTGCTCGAGGAAAGCATTTTTTCAACACTTGAAAAATATTCCGATGAACTTTTCTTAAAAACAATATATTCTTCGAATATTGCTTGAAGTAATATAAGCTCGTCTACATTCATTTCGCGATCTGCTCTTAGAACCAGCGACGACAGCTCACCTGCAAGTCTGTCAGCTACCAGTAGATGATCTGCTACGGATATTGTAAAAGCATGGAAATGCCTTTGGTAGCGCTTTGTGCGTGTGTCGTTATCAGAAAAAGCAAAGAAATCTTTTTTATCAAAGCTGTTAAGATATTCGTCTGTTTTTTCTCTAATCAGTTCAAAGGATTTGGCAAGGGAATCGAATAATTTCTTTCGCTCCTCGCTTATTAGTAAGGTTGTCATATAATTCTCCTAAAAAACAAAAGGGAACCGTGAACTACGGTTCGCCTTTTGTTCGTGATTATCTGATCTCAACGTTAACGTCCTTGCCGTCGGCATTTGCAGCAGCTCTCATAACTGTGCGGATAGCCTTTGCAATTTTGCCGTGCTTGCCGATGACCATACCCATATCATCCTCGGCAACAGTCAAGACCAAGTTGACCTTTTTACCCTCGGAGCTTTCGCAAACCTTAACCTCGTCGGGATAGTCAACTATCGCTTTAGCGATATTGCATAAGGTTTCTTTCAAATCTGTCATCAGAATACACCTGCAACAAATTAGTCAACGATATTGGACTTCTTGAGAAGAGCGCGAACGGTGTCAGTGGGCTGTGCGCCGTTCTTGATCCAAGTCTGAGCCTTTTCTGCGTTGATCTTGAGCTCATCGGAGCGAGGATTGAAGAATCCGATCTCCTCGATGAAGCGACCGTCTCTGGGAGAGCGGCTATCAGCAACTACTATACGGTAGGTGGGAGCCTTCTTTGCTCCGGTTCTGGTAAGTCTCATTTTTACTGCCATTTTAATTTTCCTCCAAAAATATATTGTGTGTTTATATAAAAATCCGTGTTTTTGTTTTTAGAACGGAATTTTCATCTTTTTTCTTCCGAATCTCGACATTTGTCTAGGGTTCGAGAACTGTTTCATAAGAGCGCGGGTCTGTTCGAACTGTTTGAGAAGCTTATTGACCTCCTCAACAGTAGTGCCGCTTCCTTGTGCTATACGCTTCTTTCTTGAAGCATTGAGAATTTCGGGCTTTTCGCGTTCCTTAAGGGTCATAGACTTAATGATTGCTTCGGTTCTACCCAATGCTTTTTCATCTATTTTTGCATCCTTAAGAGCACCGGGCTTTACGCCGGGCATCATTCCCATAAGCTGATCGAGATTTCCCATTCCTCTTATCTGAGCAAACTGATCAAGAAAATCATCAAGAGTGAAGGTAGATTCGCGAATCTTTCTTTCAAGCTCCTGCGCCTTCTTTTCATCGAATGCCTGTTCCGCCTTTTCGATAAGCGAGAGAACGTCGCCCATTCCAAGGATTCTCGATGCCATTCTATCAGGATGGAAGGGCTCGATAGCATCAAGCTTTTCACCGATACCAATGAACTTTATAGGCTTGCCTGTGACCTGTCTTACCGACAGCGCAGCGCCGCCACGAGTATCACCGTCAAGCTTTGTAAGGATAACACCGGTTATATCAAGAAGCTCATCGAAGGTTTTAGCTACGTTGACTGCATCCTGACCTATCATAGCGTCCACTGTGAGAAGTATCTCGGTAGGGCAGACCTTTTCCTTGATATCCTGAAGCTCCTTCATAAGCTCCTCGTCAATGTGAAGGCGACCTGCAGTGTCGATGAACACCATGTCGTATCCCTTTTGATTGGCAAGCTTGAGAGCCTCGGTCGCTATCTTTACGGGGGATTCCTTGTCGCCAAGAGTGAACACAGGAATGTTCAGCTTTTCACCGACGATCTGCAACTGCTTGATAGCAGCAGGGCGGTATACGTCGCAGGCAACCAAGAGAGGATTTTTACCTTGCTTTTTATAAAGTCCCGCAAGCTTTCCTGCGTGTGTGGTCTTACCTGCACCCTGCAGGCCGACCATCATAACCACCGTAGGAGGCTTTGAGGAAATGGTAAGCTTCGATTGAGAACCGCCCATTATTCTGGTCAGCTCTTCATTTACTATTTTTACTATCTGCTGAGCGGGAAGAAGTGATTCGAGCACCTCGGCGCCAACAGCTCGTTCGGAAACGCTGTTTATAAAGTCCTTAACTACCTTGAAGTTGACGTCTGCCTCAAGCAACGCGAGCTTGATCTCTCGCATACCTGCCTTGATATCAGCTTCGGTGAGCTTGCCTTTACTTTTGAATTTGCGGAAAGCGTTTTCCAGTTTTTCGCTTAAGCTCTGAAACATTTTGTCACCTTCTTTTTTATTTTTTAAAGCTTTACAAGACTTACAAGCTCTGCTATTTTATCAGAAACCTCATCGGGGAGGACGTGAAGAGCGGCAGCCTGTTCCAACTGTGACGCGCAAAGCTCAACGCTTTTAAGCCTTTGAGCAAGCCCAAGCTTTTCTTCGTAAAAGAGAAGCTCTTCTTCGGACTTTTTGATTATATCGCGCGCACCCTGTCTTGAAATACCTATTTCGGCGGCGATCTCTGCAAGAGAAAGATCTTCATTATAGTACATATCCATGACCGAGCGTTTGCGCTCAGGGAGAAGCTCTCCGTAAAAATCAAGGAGATATCCTATTTTCAGGTTCTTTTCAAACATATTTGAGCCTTTCGAAACAAGTGTTTTTAGGTGTAAAGCAAAATGCTTTACAAGTATACCATAGGTAAGTCTGTTTGTCAATAGTTTTTTGAAAAAAATTTAAAGTTTTATTATATGGTAGAAAAAAGACCCGAAATCTTAACGATCTCAGGTCTTTTGGTGCCGGTGGTCGGGGTCGAACCGACACGGTATCGCTACCACTGGATTTTGAGTCCAGCACGTCTGCCAATTCCATCACACCGGCGCACCACGTCCGTTATTATAACATACTGCATATATAAAAGTCAATAGCTTTTTTGGAAAATCTTTTATATTTTGCTTTGTTTGCTTTTAAATATAAAATTTCAAATTTCTATTCCATTTATAATAAAAATGTGTTATAATGTATATTGGTAATTTTTATTTTGACAGGAGGTAGAATGATGAAAAGAATATTAAGCTTTACATTGCTGTTGACAATGATTTTTTCAATATGTTTGTCTACCTTAGTCGTATCTTCGAAATCTGCATCAAATGAAGTCACGGGAGATTCTCAAAATTCTAAGAAATATCTTTCGTTTACTTGTACGTATGACGAGAAAAGCAAAAACATCGTGATCAAGGGTACCATGATGCACGAAGCATTTGCTGATTATAAGAATTCTAAATTGCTTATATTTGCCGTTTCCCCCGGAATGTCGGAGGAACATGTAGCAAATGCGGTGAACAGTAAGCCTCTTGTTGAAGCGGACGTTTCTCTTGATTTTGGATTTATCATTAAGACAAACGGCGTTATGAACAGATATTCCAGATACGCAATATTTCTGCGCTCCAACGACGGAGAATTGATTCTTGCCGCCGATGCACAATATCCTTCTCTTGATATAACGTTCGAAAAAGGCAGCACGGGATTTAAGGGAATATCCACCGATATGGCAACACTTGCAGCTGAGATTGGAACAGGTATTACTGTTATTCCAGTGTATCTTGATAGACTGTTTACCGAAAACACCAGCGGATATGCCTATACAGTAGACGGAAAGCAGATGTTTTTGGACAGGGGTTACGTTAACGAAATTGATGCTAAGATAAACTCGCTTTCGGTTTCAAATACAAAGATATATCTTCAGCTTCTGTTGAAAAATACCGGCGAGGTATCGGGCGAGCTTTTAGAGCAGGTTAAATTCATTATGCCCAATATGCGAGAAGAGCTTTCGATTCTTACCGTTCATGCAGCAACCGCTTTTCTTGTTTCGAGATATCAAGAGGAAGGCAGCGCAGATGTTGACGGAATAATAATGGGTAAGGGCTGGAATGCTCCTTCGACATACAATTATTGCAATTACGGCGAGCTTACCGAATACGTAGAGCTTTGCGGATTATATGCCGCAGTAGTTTCCAATGCGGCAAGAAGCGTAAGTACGTCACTTGATGTGGTAATTCCTCTTTGCTCTGATGGGTTTGCCGAGGAAAATTCCTTGTTTGCACCTTTTTTGAAAGCGTTATTCAAGTATCTTGACGCAAGCTTTTCGTCAGGCCTTGAATGCTCGATCATGATGGAAAGCGAAGAGGTTCCGTTTGACATTTCAAATTTAACCATTGATGGCGGAGCAGATCTTGATTTTAAAAATTATAATAGCAACATATACCCCGGAGGACAGCGTGGCTTCTCTGAATATTTAAAGACGCTTGCCGAAAAATACGTAAGCGTCCCGGATAACTATATATTCTGTTGGAATATTCCGGAAGAGCTTTTCGGCAATGCGCTTGAGGCTTCCTACGTATATTCTTACTATGCTTTGGTCTGCGATCCCGCTGTTTCCGCTTTTGTAGCTGAGCCATCCGGCGCAGATCAGCTGAGCGATCTTATGAATGTTGCAAAATACATAGACACGAATAAGAATATTGAAAAGACAGAGAGATTATTGTCTTATTTTGGCGCTACGGAATGGAAAAATATAAAGGGAATTAGTCAGAATCCCGTTAATGCTCAAAGAAGCATATATACAGCAAATGTTGTTTCCGCTTTGCCTGACTCTATTGTTGGAGAGTTTGGATATTTTGATTTTTCAAAATCAATATCCATAAACGGTTGGAGCAAAGGAAGTGGCTGTAATAACCTAAGACTTGACTATGCTCAAAGCACATTGAGAGCGCTTAAAGCAGAGCTTTTGATGAACAGTAGCGAAAAGAGCGAGGTCGTGTATTTGTATGAGTACTATGAAAACATATCCTACACGCAATATTTGGGTTTTGATCTCCAAATCAATGACGGTGTCGAGGATTCGTTGTATGAGATAGAGATATCCTTTGACAGCCAAGAAAGCAGAGCGGAAAGCTCTTGCGTAGTAAGAGGTGATGAGCTTACAAAGGTTGTGCTGGATATGTCTGGATATGGTAATTCCACCAAAATAAAGAATATAAAAGTATCTGCCCGCTGCATTTACGGTGATGTGGATAGCTGTACTATGTGGCTTTACGATATTAAAGGGTACAGCGATAAATACGATTCTGCTACTATCGCGGAACACGTAGAAAAAGAAAGAGCAAAAGCAAATATTACAGATAAAGAAGAACAGGCAAAAATTGAAATTGATAGAGTTTCGATCACCATTGGTGTTTTGATAATAATCGTAAGCCTTGGATTTGGCTTGTTCGTGATACTTAAAAAGAATACTAAAAACAAACCCGATGAGGAATAAATTAGGAGGAGAGGAATGTCAGGATTTGTACATCTGCATTTGCATAGTGAATACAGTTTGCTTGACGGCGCATGTCGTATAAAGGATATTCCTGTCCGTGCGGCAGAATGCGGTCATAACGCAGTAGCGCTCACCGATCACGGCGTAATGTACGGCGCTATCGCTTTCTACCGTGAATGTAAGAAGCATAATATAAAACCCATAATAGGCTGTGAGGTTTACGTTGCGGCAGGATCCCGGTTTGAGAAGAGTCTTTCGAGAAATGCTTCCAAATACAATCATCTGGTTTTATTGTGCAAAAATGAAATTGGATACAAGAATTTGATGTATCTTGTTTCAAAGGGATTTACCGAAGGATTTTACTCAAAGCCCAGAATAGATATGGAGCTGCTACGCAATCACTCTGAGGGCTTGATAGCACTTTCCGCTTGCCTTGCAGGAAGAATACCCTCGCTTTTGCTTAAGGGTGAATATAACGAGGCTGTGGCGGCAGCCAAAGAGCTTTATGCGGTGTTTGGTAAAGACAATTTCTTTATCGAGCTTCAGGACCATGGACTTAATGAACAGCGACAGATACTCCCACAGCTTGTAAAGCTTGCGGAGGAGTGCGAGCTCCCCTTGGTTGCTACCAATGACTGCCATTATTTGCGCCGCGAAAATGCGCAAACCCAAGCGGTGCTTATGTGCATACAGACCAACACTTCGATACTTGACGGACGTCCTGTTGGATTTGAGACCGATGAGTTCTACTACAAAAATACCGATGAGATGCGTATGCTTTTCGGTCGATACGAGGGAGCTATCGAAAATACGCAAAAAATTGCCGACAGATGTGAGTTGGAGTTTGAATTTGATAGCTATAAGCTTCCGAAATTCCCGACACCCAAGGGAATAACTGCGGGAGAATATCTTAAGCAGCTTACAGAAGAAGGACTAAAGCGCAGACTTTCCGATAACACGCTTCGATACGACGGTGACGAGCAGGTGTACCGCGAGAGAATAGATTACGAGCTTGGTGTAATTGACAGCATGGGATACTCGGACTATTTTCTTATAGTGTGTGACTATGTTAACTTTGCTCATAAAAACAAGATCCCCGTAGGTCCCGGCAGAGGATCGGGCGCGGGAAGCCTCGTGGCGTTTCTTATTGGCATTACAGATATTGATCCTATAAAATTTGATCTACTCTTCGAGAGATTTTTGAATCCCGAAAGAGTAAGCATGCCCGATATAGACGTAGATTTCTGCTATAATCGCAGAGATGAGGTCATTCGCTATATGTATGATAAGTATGGCGAGGATCACGTTTCGCAAATAATTGCTTTTGGTACGCTTGGCGCAAAGGCGGCTATACGCGACGTAGGCAGAGTAATGGGAATGTCTTATGCTGACGTAGACGCGGTAGCAAAGGCTGTACCCAAAGATCCTTCTATAACGCTTGAAGAGGCTATGCAGGATTCAGATATGAAAGAGCTTTATGAAAGCTCTCCTCAGATCAAGCAATTGCTTGACACAGCTCTCGAGCTTGAGGGTATGCCCCGAAATATTACTGTGCACGCGGCAGGACTTGTTGTAAGTGACCGTCCTGTAACCGATCACGTTCCACTTGCTACAAGTAATGAAACTATCGTTACGCAGTTCGATATGGATACCGTGGCAACAGTAGGACTTTTGAAGTTTGATTTTTTGGCGCTTCGATATCTTACCATAATTGACGATGCCTGCAAGACTATCGCGGAAAGCGTTCCGGATTTTGACATCAAGAGCATACCTCTTGACGATAAGGCTACCTATCGCTCTATATCTGCAGGGAACACGCTTGGCGTATTCCAGCTCGAGTCGGGCGGAATGCGACAGATGCTTTCCGAACTCTCACCTGATCGATTTGAGGATATAATAGCCGCAATAGCGCTTTATCGCCCGGGTCCTATGGATTCTATTCCCCAGTATATCGAGGCACGTCATAACCCAGATAAAATACGCTACGCACACCCGATTCTTGAGCCTATACTTCGTTCGACCTACGGCTGTATAGTTTATCAGGAGCAGGTAATGAGTATATTTCGCACGGTTGCAGGATACACCTACGGACACGCTGACGTTGTGCGCCGTTCTATCTCCAAGAAGAAGGGAGACGTTTTAAAATCCGAGCGTGAAAGCTTTATAGGCGGCGCAGTAAACAACGGTATCGAGCAGGGGGTAGCAGAGAAGCTATTTGACGATATGGCATCCTTTGCAAACTATGCGTTCAACAAGAGCCATGCGGCAGCTTACGCTCTTATATCTTACAGAACAGCTTATCTCAAAACTCACTATCCGTGTGAGTATATGGCGGCGTTGATCACCTCAGTGCTTGGAAATATGACCAAGCTCGCAGAGTATATAGGTGAGTGCTCGAAATACAAAATAAGAGTTTTAGCTCCCGATATAAACGAGAGCAGACTTTTGTTCCACCCTCATGATAAGAATATAGTTTTCGGCCTACTTGCACTTAAAAACGTTGGAAAGCAGTTTATCGAAAACATTCTTCAGGAAAGAGAGTTAAATGGTCCGTTCAAGAGTTTTGAGGACTTTATCTCAAGAATGTCACAGTACGACCTTAATAAGAGAATGGTGGAATCACTTATAAAGGTAGGATCGTTTGATAATTTTGGTGTTTACAGAAGTCAGTTGCTTGCATCTTACGAAAGTCTTATAGATACCGAGCAGCAAAAGAACAGAAACAATCTGTCAGGACAGCTGGATATGTTCTCTATGGCAATGTCTACTCCTGTTACCTCTCCTTCGTTTAAGTACCCGGATCTCCCTGAGAGAAGCGCAAAGGAAAAGCTCAAAATGGAGAAGGAGGTTGCGGGAATGTGCTTCTCAGGCAACCTTCTTGATAGCTACTCGAAGCATATCGACAGCCTTACCACTCGCAGAATATCTGATCTTCTGGATGCCGAATCGCTTACCGAAAAGGATAGCGCAACGGTTGTTGGAATAGTTACCTCAGTTACTGTGAAAACAACAAAAAAGAACGATAAAATGGCGTTTTTCTCAATTGAGGATAAGTACGGTGAAATAGAATGCATAGCATTTCCCGCGCAGTTCAGAAAGGCGGCGGATCTAATAAGAGAAGACAGCGCACTCTGTGTAGAAGGTAATATATCCCTCAGAGAGGACGAGGAACCAAAGCTTCTTGTATCAAAGGTGTTTGAGCTTATAGAAAACGCCGATATGGCAAAAGAGACAAAGTCCACAAAATCAACGGAAACGAGATCCTCCGAGCCGCTTGTAATAAAGGCGAACAAGCTTTATCTAAGAGTCCCGGATACCGTTTGTCCCCAATATTTAAAGGCAAAAAATCTTGTAGATATTTTTGAAGGAGCAATAAAGGTGTTTTTCTATGATGCCTCTGCTTCAAAGTATATCGAATATCCGCAGGGAATAGAGCTTACCGAATATCTTTACAACGAGCTTATAGCTCTACTTGGCAAGGATAACGTAGTTCCCAAATAAAAGTAAAGCAGTCTGCAAATGCAGACTGCTTTTTGTATAAATTCCGTGAATTGAGTTAAAATAAGCTTGAATAATATGGAAAGAGCGTGAAAATATGAAAAAAGGGCTTATTAAGCTTATAATTGTTGTATTATTGATCATAGTAACGTTACTGTTGGTAGCGGGATTATCCTTTTCGATTTATATAGCCGCATCTATGGAGAGAGAGATAGATGAAACTCTGTTCGAGGTGCTTGGTGGAAATACGTCATCCAAAATATATTACTTTGAAAACGAAGAACAGCGCGAGCGAGGAGAGGCTATTGAGCTTGTAGATCAGGAGCTTTACGGCGGTTTCAGGAGTATCCCCGTAAGCTATTCGGAGATACCGGAAAAGCTTATATACGCCTTTATAAGCATAGAGGACAGACGCTTCTTTTCTCACGGCGGAGTAGATTGGAAGCGCACCGTAGGAGCGGTGGCAAATTATTTTTTAGATTTCAGAAATGAATTTGGTGGCTCTACCATAACCCAACAGCTTATAAAAAACGTCACCGAGCAGGACGATTATTCCTTTCAGCGAAAGATCCAAGAGATACT
>JAZQVZ010000081.1:0-5600 GCA_045632105.1 Eubacteriales bacterium
TAACCAACAAGATCATGAAGGAGAGCTTCCCCGACGTAGTAGACTACAAGATTACCGCAGAGATGGAAAGCGACCTCGATAAGATAGAAAACGGCAAGATGGAGATGAACAACGTTCTCAGCACCTTCTGGGGCAGCTTCGAGCGTGAGCTTGAGGCCGCTAACGAGAAGATGAAGGACACCGAGCTTGAGGTGCCCGTTGAGGAGACCGACATCATCTGCGACAAGTGCGGCAGCCGTATGATAATCAAGAACGGACGCTTCGGCAAGTTCGCAGCCTGCCCCAACTATCCCGAGTGTAAGAACACCAAGCCCCTTACCGCAAAGGCTGCTCCCGAGGGAGAGAGCGAGAAGAAGGCTACCGTTGTGGCAGACTTCAAGTGCGAGATCTGTGGCGCTGATATGGTTCAGAGAAGCGGAAGATACGGAAGCTTCTTTGCTTGCAGCCGTTTCCCCGAGTGTAATTTCACTAAGCAGAAGACCCGTGATATCGGCGTTTCCTGCCCTAAGTGCGCGTCGAAGATAATTATGAAGAACGGCAAGAATAGAACCGTGTTCTACAGCTGTGAGAAGTATCCCACCTGTGATTTCTCGTCCTGGGATATGCCTACTAACGAGAAGTGTCCCGATTGCGGACAGATGCTCTTCCGCAAGAAGGGTCAGGCGGCTTACGTCTGCCACGATAAGAAGTGCGGATATAAGCGCGCTATCGAGGGAGATAAGGAATAATCATTATGTATGCAAAAAGGAAAACCCCCGGCGAGGGTTTTCCTCTTGCTTCGCAATTCACCTTTCCTGCGCTTAGGGAAGGATAAGGGTGTTTCGCTCTCTGCGGAGAGCGCCTCAGGGCGTTGCCCTGAGAACCCACGAGCTTTTGAAAAAGCTCGACCAAAACTTTTGGGCTTTTGGTGAGTGCGAACATTTTCCTTTTTCAAGTTCTTTTCTCGAAAGAAAAGAACGAAAAAAACCTAACACAAACTAACTATAAGGACAAAGATGAAAACTATAAACATCTACGGTGCGGGGCTTGCAGGCTGCGAGGCGGCATGGCAGGCGGCGCAGGCAGGAGTTAAAGTAAGGCTTTATGAAATGAAGCCTGCCAAATTCTCCCCCGCTCATCATTCGGAGGGCTTTGCCGAGCTGGTCTGCTCAAATTCTCTTCGTTCCGACGTTACCTCGAATGCGGTCGGTCTTCTCAAGGAGGAGATGCGCCGTCTTGGCTCGCTGATAATGGAGGCGGCAGAGGCAACCAAGGTTCCCGCAGGCTCTGCTTTGGCGGTAGACAGAGAGAAATTCTCCGCTTATATAACCGAAAAAATAAAGAACCACCCCAATATCGAGGTGGTGTCGGCTGAGGCTGACAGCGTTGAGGACGGCGTGATAACCGTTATTGCAACGGGCCCCCTTACCTCCGACGCTATGGCAGATTACATCAAGAACGATCTTGGCTTTGGCTCGCTTCATTTCTTTGATGCGGCGGCTCCTATCGTTGACGCCGACAGTATAAATACCGACGTGGCGTTCTTTGCTTCGAGATACGACAAGGGCGATGCAGATTACATCAACTGTCCTATGACCGAGGAGCAGTATGAGGCGTTCTGGCAGGCGCTTATCTCGGCAGAGGAGGCTCCTCTTAAGGACTTCGACCGAGAGGCGCAGAAGAACGTTAAGGTCTTCGAGGGCTGTATGCCCGTTGAGGTAATGGCAAGACGAGGCAGAGATACTCTCCTGTTTGGCCCCCTCAAGCCCGTAGGACTTGTGGATAAGCGCACAGGCGCGAAGTCTCACGCGGTAGTCCAGCTCCGTAAGGAGAACAAGGAGGGTACTATGTACAACCTCGTTGGCTTCCAGACCCACCTGACCTTCCCCGAGCAGAGAAGAGTATTCCGTATGATCCCCGGCCTTGAAAACGCTGAGTTTTTGCGCTATGGCGTAATGCATAGAAACACCTATCTTGACTCCCCCGGACGTCTTGACGAGAACTACCGCCTTCGCGGAAGCGACGTGTATTTCGCAGGTCAGATGACGGGCGTTGAGGGATATATCGAGTCGGCAGGCTCGGGACTTGTTGCGGGTCTTTCTGCCGCAAGACAGGCTCTTGAGCTTGAGAAAGTAGTCTTCCCCAGAAGCACTATGATAGGCGCTATGGCAAGCTACGTGGCAAACGGAAGCAACGGCGCATTTGTTCCTATGAATGCAAATTTCGGCATAATAGAGCCGCTCCCTGCAAGGGTAAAGGGCGGCAAGATAGCGAAGAATCAGGCTCTGGCGGCTCGCGCCCTTGAGCAGATAGACGCTATTGGAGAGGAGTTAAAATGAAGACTGTAATAGTAGATATGATGGGTGGCGACAAGGCTCCCCTTGAGATGGTCAAGGGTGTTGCTCTTGCGCGCAAGGAGCTTGGCGAGGTGAATTATGTGCTGGTGGGCGACCGCGAGCAGATAGAGAGCGCCGCAGCCGAGAACGGCATTGATCTTAGCGGACTTGAGATAGTTCACACACCTACCGTGCTTACTATGGAGGACGACCCCATAGCGGTAGTACGGGCAAAGAGCGACTGCTCTATGGCAGAGGGTCTGCGCCTTCTTAAGGAGGGCAGAGGAGACGCCTTTGTCAGCACGGGAAATACAGGCGCTTTGTTCACGGGCGCTACTTTGATAGTTCGCAAGATAAAGGGAGTTAAGCGCCCTGCTATCGCAACAGTTCTTCCTCTTCAGCCCCCCGTTCTGCTTCTCGATTCGGGAGCGAACGTGGTTGCTACCTCCGAGTATCTTGAGCAGTTTGCTCTTATGGGAAGCGCTTATATGAAGAACATATTGGGCGTTGAAGATCCCCGAGTAGGACTTCTCAACAACGGTACCGAGGAGCACAAGGGCACCGAGCTTCAGGTGGAGACCTATCAGAAGCTCAAGGCTAATGAAAATGTGAATTTCGTGGGTAACGTAGAGAGCAGCTCCGCAGTTCAGGGGGCTTGCGACGTGCTTGTTACCGACGGCTTTACGGGAAATATATTTCTCAAAACTCTTGAGGGCTTTGGCAAGGTAATGCTCAAGACCCTTAAGGGAGTTATGTACAAGAATCTTAAGACCAAGCTTGCGGCACTTGTGATAAAGCGTGACCTTGGAGATATGAAGAAGGCGTTCAGCGGCGGAGAGCTTGGCGGCGCTCCTATTCTTGGAGTTGCAAAGCCTGTTATCAAGGCTCACGGCTCGTCGAATGCCGAGGAATTTAAGAACGCCATCAGACAGGCGTTGGTGTTTACAAGCACCTCTATAAACGACGAAATAGCGGCGGCGGTGGCTGTGGCTAAGGTCGAGGAATAAGTATTTAGAAACAGAAGGGAGGGATATGGAATGTTTGCCAAGCTTGAAAAGGCAATTGGATATTGCTTTGAGGATAAAAGAATATTGAAGGAGGCGCTGACACATTCCTCCTTTGCAAACGAGGCTCGCGCAAGAGGGCAGAACGTGGTCTGCAACGAGCGACTTGAGTTTTTGGGAGATTCGGTGCTGTCGGTAGTGGTCAGCGAGTATCTCTTTGAGACCTATTCTCAGCTTCCCGAGGGAGAGCTGACACAGCGCAGAGCCGCGCTGGTTCAGTCGGGCGCTCTTGCTTCGTATGCTCGTTCGGTGTCACTGGGGGACTATCTGTTCCTTGGTCACGGCGAGGAGAAGAATAATGGCAGAGAGCGTCAGTCTACTCTTGAAAACGCTTTTGAGGCGATGGTCGCGGCTATATATCTTGATGCAGGCGCAGACGGTCTTGAGAGAGCGAGAGAGTTCTTGCTTCCCATTATCAAGAAGCAGCTTTCCGACGATTTCGATAATCGCAAGATAGACGCTAAGACCGAGCTTCAGCAGCTGATACAGCAGGCAGAGGGCGACTTCCTCGAGTACGAGGTAGTGGGTGAGAAGGGTCCCGATCACAATAAGGAATTTGAGGTCGTGGCTAAGCTTAACTCTAACGTTATCGGACACGGTAAGGGCCGCTCCAAGAGAGAGGCTGAGCAGAACGCCGCTAAGGAAGCATTGAAGCTTTTCGGCGAGATATAACTTATAAAGGCATTCGTTTTAACGAGTGCCTTTTTTAGTTAGTTTATGCTGGTTTTTTCGTTCTTTTCTTTCGAGAAAAGAACCAAAAGAACTTGAAAAGGGGTTTGTTATTACGCTCTACGGGTGTTTAGCGCGTTTTTTATTATCCCATTATTGTAGGGTGCGACGTCCTCGGCGCCCCGTTAGCCTTCCCCTTTGGGGAAGGGGAACCGCTTGCGGTGGATGAGGAGAAGGTGGGTGTTTGCTATGTAACACTCTGATTTTGAAAATATCTTAGCCCGTTCTCCTCATCCGTCGCTCCTTCGTCGCGCCACCTTCTCCACGGGAGAAGGCCTTGGATTGAGATTGTTTTTAAAAAGCCTCCCTCCTGGAGGGAGCCTGTTCTTAAAGTAATTCCGTTCTTTGTAGGGGGCGTTGCTTTTATTTTTACAAATTATTCACCGATTTCTATTGAAATGTAAAGAAAAGAGGTGTATAATGGGCATAATGATAAAAAGAGAAAGTGAGGATATATATTATGCCAGGACCTGGAGGAGGATCCCGCGGAGGCGGATTCGGAGGGGGCTCTCGCGGAGGCGGATTCGGCGGTGGCGGACACCACGGAGGCTTTGGTGGAGGTCATCACCACCATCATCACGGATATTGGGGCCCCCGCAGACATTTTTACGGAGGTTGGTATCGCCGTCCCTATTATGGCGGAGGAGGCTGCCTTGGCGGACTTATGGGCATTCTGCTTCTGCCCATTATTTTGATAATGATAGTTTCTTTGCTCTTGGTAAGCATAGTCGGCTCGGCTATTTCCAACGTAGCCAACGGCGGAAGCGTTTACTATGACGAAGCCGTGCTTCAGCAGTATGCAGACGATCAGTACGCCAAGGAATTTTCTTCGTATTCCAACTATGAAAACAACATTCTTATAGTTTTTTTGGCAAATGAGGAGGCTGACGGATATTACACGATCGCTTGGGTGGGTGACAATATCCACAACAGGATAAATTCTATGTTCGGCGACGAGACCACTACCTTTGGCAGAGTTGTTCAGGGTGAGGTCAACCGTGAATATTACGCATATTCTCTGGACTCCAACCTTGCAAACGTAATGGACACCATGGGTGAGCGAATTGAGGATCTGGGACTTGAATCCTCCTTCCGCAGCGAGAAGGAATCCAAGAATCCTCCCACGTCGCACCTGACTAATTATTCCTCGTTGTCCTTGACCGAGGAAACGGTGAACGATTCGCTGGTAGCCTTTACCGAAAAGACCGATATTCCCGTGGTTATCGTGGTCGATACTATGGAGAACGTATTTGGCAAGACCCTGCCCATCGGTGATATTATAACCGTTCTGTTCCTGTTGGCGATCCTTGGCGTTGCTATCTATTTGATAGTTCGCGCTCTTAAGAATCGTAAGAACAACGGCGGAAACAACGGTGGTAATAATGGTGGCAACGGTGGTTATAACGGCGGCTATAACAACGGCGGCTATAATAATGGTGGCTACAACAACGGTTACAATAATTATTATCAATAAATAAAAGCAACGCACTAC
>JAZQVZ010000082.1:0-14772 GCA_045632105.1 Eubacteriales bacterium
CAACGAAAAGGACGGCTACTACCACGTAGGAACCGCTGACGGCCCTATCCTTCTCGTAAACCTTATGGATAGCACCTCTCTCAACGAGACCTCCCTTAACCTTCTCGGCTACAACGGTCAGCTTATCGATGAAAAGGGCGACGTATACGAGAAGCTCGTGGATTACTGCAACTACTCTATTAACGGAAATCTTTACGGATACTCCCCCGTTACCAAGGAGCTTCGTGAGCTTCTTGAAAGAGCGACCGCTATCGTTGGTTACCAGCCCGATAACGCTAACGAGTGGCTTGAGGCTTGCTCCTACTACGATGCTTACGGCACAAACGGTAAGCAGCTCGAGGACCCCGTAAAGGGCGTTGCCTTCTTTGCAGCGTTCGATACTCTTCTCTCCACCGACACTGAGGAGATACTCAACGAGGTTTACTACGACGGCAGAGTTCTTATGCCCCGTGGCTTCAAGTACAAGTTCGTTCCTACCGTTTCCGGCGCTTACATCATTAAGTCCCAGAGCGATCAGGAGGTAAACGGCTGGATATTCGACGATAAGTGCGAGATAATCCACACCGCAGAAATTTCCGAGCGTCCTTACGGAAACAAGGAAATAGATACCGACAACGTAACGATGCTCGTCTACATGGAGGCAGGAAAGACCTACTACATAGACATCGCATATTATGACGTTTATGCAATAGGAGGATTCACCTTTACCGTAAAATATCTCGGTGAAAGCTACGATCAGTTCCACATTGCTTCTCCCGGATACTTCACCTACACCGAAAGCACCACAGGTCAGCTTAACGAAACCATCGCAGGCGGCATTAACGTAAAGCTTGGCGAGGACGGATACTACCATGAGCTTCGTGCAGACGGAACTCTCGGATCTCTCGTATACGCTGACTTCACTCTTCCCACCGTATCCTTCACCAACCAGTCCATCAAGCAGCTTATCGCTCTCGGAGCATTCAATTTCTCTGTCAGCGACTATGATAAGACTATCCTTGATGCTCTCAAGGTTGTTGGCGGCGACAAGGACGACTGCCGCGCATACTTCCAGGCTGAATGGGGCGAGGAGTACGACTTCTGGGCTGAGGAATACAAGCTCGAAGAGGTTCTCGCAGGAAAGTACCACGGAATTGGCGAAGATCTCACCGAGGAGATCAGCGCTTATCTTGACAAGCTTCTTCCTAAGACCGATGACGCACCCGAGCTTGAGGGCTGTATCGCAGTTGACGAAGATCTCGCAAAGATCCTCCAGAAGCTTATGGATAAGTACACCTTTGAGGGCGTTGTTAACTCCTCGACCAAGCTCTGCTACTACTACAGACACGTTGCAGCTTAATTGCAAAATACAACACATATATTCAACTACAATCATAGGGCTGTCGCGGTTTCGCGACAGCCGATTGTGTAAATTTCACCACATTTTCAACGGAGGTCAGACATGATTAACGCAAAAATTCTCAAGCGAATTGCGGCAATATCCTGCATTATTCTTGCAGTTCTCCTTACTGCCGTAGCGTGTAACAAAACTCCCGAAGCAACAGTGCCCGAAACAGAACCCGAAACCGAAGCAGAAACTATTTGCTACCATCAGGAGGAGATAGTTCGCGGCACAGCCGCAACCTGCACCGAAGCAGGTCTTACCGACGGTAAGAAGTGTGCGCTCTGCGGCGAGGAGCTGCTCAAGCAAGAGGTTATCGAGGCTCTTGGACACAAGGAAAGCGATTGGATAGTAGATAAGATATCCACTGCTACCGAGGAAGGCAAAAAGCACACCGAATGCCTGCTTTGTAAGATAGAAATGAACACCGCCGTTATTTCCAAGGTAGCGGCAGACCATGTACACGCGGGCGCTGAATGGGTAGTATCGGTACAGCCCACCTGCACCGCAAACGGCGAGACCTCATTCCTTTGCGAATGCGGAAAGGTAACTACCACAGCGGCCATCGCTAAAATCGAGCATACCGAGGTGACCGTTCTTGGACTCTCCCCAACCTGTAACGCGTACGGAAAGACCGATGGAAAGAAATGCTCCGTTTGCGGAGTAGTAACCGCAAGTCAGGTATCGGTTGCGCCCACAGGACATAGCTTCGCAGACGGCGTGTGCAAAAACTGCGGTACCAAAGAGACCTACGGTCTGTGGTTGGTTGACGGACTTGGCAATCCCTTAAAGGACGTATTCGTTAAGGTTAAGCAGAACGGAGAGGAGATAAAGCTCTATTCCTACAAAGGAGAATTTCTTTCCATGGATCTTCCCGAGGGCACCTACGATCTTGACATCGACCTTTCACAGCTCAAGGGTAAATACACATACGATCAGTCCCTTTGCAAGCTCACTCCCGAAAGCAAGACAGCCTCTATAAGAGTGTTTAACGAGACTGAAGCAGCAAGCGATCTTTTCGTTGGATACCCCATTGAAAAGGATTACCCCTCGCAGTCTATTGGCGTAGGCTCCTATAAGGTGACTCTTACTCCCAACGACTACAATTTCTTCGTGTTCTACCCCACTAGCGCTGCAATTTACACCATCACATACGAGTGTGACACCGAGCTTGCAATAAGCTACCACGGAAGCACCTTCTTCGTACAGGGAGCAGACCTTTCTGAGGGCTCTACCGACTTTGCAAAGCACGGAAACGGACTTTCGATGAACGTATATGCAGGCAACATCGGCGGAAGCTACGTGTTCGCCGTAAAATCCACTACCGCAACCTCCTGCGTGCTTAACATTGCAAACGCAGGCGAGCCCGGAACGAGATTTATTGACGAGCCCTGGACACCTTACGTTGAGGATCCCCAAAAGGTCGCAGCAGATCTGGCTGTAGAAAAGAACGGTTCGTACAAGGCCATCGACCTTACCGACCTTTCTCTCTCTGCGGTATTCAATGAGAATGACGGATACTATCACCTGAACTCTGCTGACGGTCCTATCATCTTTATAGACCTCACAAGCGACAGCAAGTATCTGGCAAGCCTGAAGACCATCTGCTGCAATCAGAGAATGGGCATTTACATTTACGACGCCAACGGAAAGGTAGTTGAAAAGCGAAGCTACAACGAATTGTTCGCTCAGTATGGAATGCCTACCAACGAGGATGAAAGCGCTACCGAGGCTATCCGCGTTCCCCTCACTGCAAAGCTTGCAGATGCTATCAAGACCTACGGTGAAAGAGCCGAATGGTGGAAACAGGGCTCAAGCATGAACATAATCAGCGCCGCTCTTATGGGAGCGCCCTACAACGCTGAATACGCTTGGCTTATGTACTGCGGATATTTTGAATAATTTTAAAGTCCCTGCTATCAAAAATAGCAGGGGCTTTTTTAACACAAAAGTTTTTTTGCAAAAAGCCATTGAAATTAGTTTTAAAAAATGGTATAATAAAATTTGTAAAAATATTTTATGGAGAACATTTATAATGAAAAACGTAATTTTTAAGCTTATTATAGCGCTCTGCCTCATCGCAGGCGTTATGCTCACTGCGTGTGCTTGCAACGTAACTCCCACCGAGGAGCCCACAAGCGAGCCTACCGAGGCTCCCACCGAGGAGGTAACCGAGGCCCCCAGCGAGACTCTTGATCCCAGCACCGCTAACTACACCGTAACCGTTGTTGACGAGTTCGGACAGCCTCTCAAGGGCGCAACCGTTCAGCTTTGTGTTGGCGACCTTTGCCAGCTCCCCGCACTCACCGATGATAACGGAGTTGTTATAAAGAATGCAAAGAAAGACGATTACACCGTTAAGGTATCTCTCGCAGGATACTCAGGCGAGGCTTATTACAGCTTCCCCGCAGGCTCCACCGAGCTTACCGTTGAGCTTTCTTTGATCCTTGGAATTACCCCCGAGGCTCCCGCTTGGTTCACCGAGCTTGAGAACGAAATAGAGGTAGCTGCAGGCGAGACCGTATACTATGCAGGACGCTTCAGCGGAGCTACTATGAAGCTCTTCGGTAAGGATGTAACCGTTGTATACAATGATGAAACCTACTCTGTACAGAACAATATGATCACCCTCGAGGTAGGAGAGGTAGACAATTTCTCTCCCGCACTGTTTGCTATCACCAATGCAGGCTCGGTAGACAAGACCTTCACTGTTAAATTCATTTATCCCGAAGGTAATATCAACAATCCCGCAGAGCTTACCATCGGTAAGAACACCGCAACCATCGGCGCTGAAAGCGACGGATATTTCTTCACATGGACCGCTAACGTAGCCGGTGAGCTTTGCCTTACCATCAGCGAGGGCTGTGACAACTGGGCTTTCGCCATCAACAACATAACCGCAGTAACCTACGGTGAGACTCACTACAGCACAAACAGTGCTTCCGAGGCTACTGACACCGTTTCTGTCAACGTTGGCGATGAGATCCAGATCATTGTAGGAACCTCCGACTTCACAGAAGGAACCGTTGAATTCGATATCACAGTAGGTTAATTTCTACGTAATATAAGCACAAAGCCTCAGGCATCTGCCTGAGGCTTTTCTTTTGTTAAAAAAGGACTTGCTTTTTTTGAACTTTTGCGGTACAATATATAATGGTAAATTATGTAGTATAATTATAAAAAAGGAGAAAATATGTCAAATAAAACTGTAAAGACAATTTACACGGTATATGGCATCGTTACGTCGGCATTGCTTATCATCAGCGGAATTTTGCTTATGATCGCCTGCGTTCAGGTATATAACATCGGTGACCGCCCCTTTACCGTAGAAAATATCCGCAATGCTTTCTCTAAGATCTGCATTCCCGTATATATTACAATAGGTGCAGTTATAATCGGCATTGTTTTGTGGCTCGTCGCCCCCATAACCAAGGGTAAAGCTAAAGCCGATATAGACAAAAAGATCGTTCTTTCCCGCCTTGAGAAAAAATTAAATATCTCCACCTGCTCCCCCGAGATGCTTGACGCAATAAACAAGGAAAAAGCTTTCCGCCGTGTGCTTCGCATTATTGCTGTTGCCGTCGGTGTTGCGGCATCTACACCCGCTATCCTTTATGCGCTGAATCTCAAGAACTTTGGAGAGGACTACAATCAGGCTGTAATTTCCGCTTGTATGTGGATTCTTCCCGCATTTGCTATCGTCGTGGGCATCTCCATAGCGTTTATTTATCTCGAAAAGGCAAGCGTAGAAAGACAAATCAACACTATTAAGGTTGCCATTGCAGCTAATGGTACTGTTGCAAGCAACGAAGAAAACGCTCCCTGCAAGTGCCGTCGCAATGCGACTATAAGAATGAGCGCAAGACTGGTAGTTCTTGCTCTTGCGGTGATATTTATTATCCTTGGGATCCTTAACGGCGGAATGAACGACGTTCTTTCCAAGGCAATTAACATCTGTACCGAGTGCATCGGTCTTGGTTGATACGAGGTGAGAAAATGAAAAAAGTTATAAATTGGTTCAAGGCTCACCGCCCCACCAAGCGAAAGCTCATTCAGGTGTATGCGGCTCTGCTTTTCAATGCAAATATCAAAGGGTTCTTTAACGGAAAGATCTACAAGGGCCCCATTAAAAACGCTTGTACCCCCGGTCTTAACTGCTATTCCTGTCCCGGAGCATCAGGCGCCTGCCCTCTGGGAGCGCTTCAGAACTCGCTCGCCAGCAGCGGAAAGACTGCCCCCTACTACGTATTCGGTATCATTATGCTCTACGGACTTATGTTCGGCCGTTGGATATGCGGATTCCTCTGCCCCTTCGGACTTATACAGGAGCTTTTACATAAGATACCTACCCCCAAGCTGAAAAAGAATAAGGTTACCCGCGTCCTTTCCTATTTTAAGTATGTGGTGCTGGTATTCTTCGTATTCATACTTCCCATAGCATACGCGTTCAGAAACTTCCCTCTTCCCGGATTCTGTAAGTACATCTGTCCCGCAGGTACTCTTGAGGGAGCAATGGGACTTCTATCCAACAGCGTAAACGAGAGCTATCTACGTATGCTCGGACCGCTCTTCACCTGGAAGTTCCTTCTTATGGTATCCTTCCTCGTGGCTTGTGTGTTCATTTTCCGCTTCTTCTGCCGTTTCTTCTGCCCTCTCGGTCTGCTTTATGGCTTCTTTAACAAGATAGCTCTGGTGGGCGTAAAAATGGACAAGAAGAGCTGTACCGATTGCGGACTTTGCATTGGCAAGTGTAAAATGGACATCAAGCACGTTGGTGACGTTGAGTGTATCAACTGTGGCGAATGTATCTCGGTGTGTCCTACGGGCGCGATAAGCTGGAAGGGCTCCAAGTTCTTCCTTCCGCAGAACGCTATTGACGGTACTTCCCACGAGGAGGCTGTTGCAAAGCAGAATGCCCGTATCAAGAGAAGAAATAATATTATCAAGATAACCGCAGGCGCGCTTATGGCGGCTCTCCTTGCAGGCGCTCTTGTATATTATAATTTCATTGACGGACGCGAGGCGCCCATCACACCTCCCACCACAGATGAAACTATCGATGAAACCATCAAAAATCAGGCGCCCATCGGTTCAAACGTAGGCAACACCTGCCCTCAGATAACCGATCTCGATATTCTTGGCAGTGACGAGAGCTTCGATCTTAACTCTATGAGAGGTCAGGTCGTGGTTCTTAACTTCTGGTACACCACCTGTGGCCCCTGCCTCGAGGAGCTTCCCCACTTCTACGACGTTGCAAAGAACTATGGTGACAGCGTATCGGTAGTGGCAGTTCACATACAGTGGTACACAGAGCTTGATATCGAAGGATTTATAAAGAACGATTCCGGACATCCCGAATGGCTTGACGGAAATATGATGATCGCTTACGATACCAATAAATTCTGTCAAGATCTCTTTAGCATTCAGGCGTGTCCCGTCACCGTCGTTATTGATGCAGACGGAGTTATCTCTGATATCTTCGTAGGAAGCGTCAACCACGACGAGCTGGTCAGCGCCGTAGATAAGGCTTTGGCTGAATAAACAAAAAAGCAGTTGCATTTTGCAGCTGCTTTTTTCTTTGGCACTCTCCCTTTTGTCAGCATAAACTGTTCATAGAGCAGATAATATCTGCTACAAAACGACAGAAAGGTTTGATTGCAATGTATAAGGACGACAATATGACGGGTGGATGCAACGACGCTCTGCTCCGTATGATAACCGAGGGCAGAGGCAACTGCGCGGGTATGTCCGAGGGCGGATGCTCCTGTGAAAACGGTTGCTCTGCTCATCGTGGCTGGGGAATAGAAAATTATCCTCTTGCCTCGGTATATGCGCCCCTGCAGAACTTCGATAATCTCTACGATCTCGATACAGCTCTCGATCACGGTACCGCTTTCATAGAGCTTGACCTACCCTTCATGGGTGACAGACGCTACAAGGGAGGTAATTGCCGTGGTTAACCGTATGAACAGACCCCTCAACTATAATAATTCCCAGAACAGATGCACCTGCGGTGGATGCAACCCCACTCCACGTACCCCCTGCTACAGCAAAGAGGTAAAGGCGCTTATCAAAAAGCTTCAGGCTGTGGATTTTTCTATGATAGATACCATTCTCTATCTTGACGTATATCCCCATTGTCAGAAGGCTATATCTTATTACAAGGAGCTTCAGTGTCAGCGCGAGAAGCTCATAGAAAAGCTCACCGAGGCAGGCGTTCCTATGAATAATATGAACGTGCGGACCGAGGGCTGGAGCTGGACCGACTCTCCCTGGCCTTGGGAGCTTGACGCCAATATATGAATAGCTTGAAGGAAGGAAACTGATATGTGGTTATACGAAAAGAAGCTTCAGTACCCCGTAAAAATAAAAAATCCCAACCCTAATCTAGCAGGGATAATCATTTCACAGCTTGGCGGTCCCGACGGAGAAATGGGCGCATCTATGAGATATCTGCACCAGAGATATTCCTGCCCCTATGAGAAGGTTACGGGAATACTCACCGACATCGGTACAGAGGAGCTCGCACATTTGGAGATAGTTGCGGCGATAATCCACCAGCTTACAAAGAATATGTCTATGGAGCAGATAGAGGGCACACCCTTTGCCTCCTACTTTGTGGATCATACTAACAGCGCCTACCCCGTAGCCGCATCGGGCGTTCCCTTTGATATGAAATACGTAGGCGTTAAGGGTGATATCCTCACTGATCTGCATGAGGACCTTGCAGCAGAGCAAAAGGCTCGCACGACCTATGACAACATCCTTCGTCTTTCAGACGATCCCGACGTTAACGACGTCATCAAATTCCTGCGTCAGCGCGAGATAGTCCACTTCCAGAGATTTTCCGACGCTATGAGAATAGCGCAGGATAACCTTAACTCTAAAAACTTCTACGCCTGCAACCCCGGCTTTGACAGAAACTGCAAAAAGGACTGCTAAAAAAACCGCCCATCCGGGCGGTTTTTTTATTTTTCTTCTCGTCTTATTACGATATTATTCATAGATTTAACTATACATCCCTCGGGAATAACTCCGCGAAGAGCGTTCAGGGGATATACCGAGGTTCCCTTGCCGATAACCGTGCCGGGATTAAGTACACAGCCACAGCCAACGTCGGCGTGATCTCCAAGGATTCCTCCTATTTTACGAAGCCCCGTAGCATAGTCCTCGTCACCGTGTATTACCACGGCCTTGCCGTCACTCTTAAGATTCGAGCATATGGCCCCTGCGCCCATATGCGCAAAATTTCCAAGCACCGAGTCGCCTACGTAATTATAGTGAGGTACCTGAACCTTATTGAGAAGAACACAATTTTTCAGCTCACTGGAGTTACCAATAACACAGTTCTCTCCCGTTATAACGTTTCCCCGCAGGAAGGCCCCGGGACGTATCTCGGTTCCCTTGCCAATTATCGCAGGAGCCTCAATGGTAGCGGTGGGGTATATCTTCACTCCCTCTCCAACGAAAACGCCCTCGGATATTTCGGCAAAACCCTCAAGTCCTTCTGCGATAAGCTCCTTGATATATTCCTTTATCTTGGGAAGCATCTCCCAAGGATACTCCGATCCTTCAAAAAGCTTACAAAGGTAAGATGTCTGACAATCAAAGAGATCCTTTGTCTTTACATACTTATTCAACACAATAACCTCTCTCAATAATAACGTTTGCAATGCGATCAATATACTCGTAGCACTTTGCCTCGGTCTGGGCCTCGATCATAACGCGTATAACAGGCTCTGTGCCGCTCTTACGAAGCAGGGCTCTTCCCTTACCCGCTATATCCTTTTCGACCTCTGCAACAGCTTCAAGCACCTTAGCATCAGCCATAACCGCACTCTTGTCCTTTACACGAAGGTTCTTCATCTTCTGAGGATAGAGCTTCAAGGGATCGACCAGCTTTGCAAGACCGGACTTGGTTGCGCAGACCTGCTCTGTCAGCATGATAGCCGTAAGAAGACCGTCGCCTGTGGTTGCATATTTCTTGAGTATTATATGACCCGACTGCTCGCCGCCAAGACTGTAGTCGTTCTTCTGCATACATTCGTAAACGAATCTGTCGCCTACGGCGGTCTGCTCACACTGAATTCCCTCATTCTTGAGAGTTTCAAAGAATCCGCTGTTGGACATTACGGTAGCCACAACAGTATCTCCGTTCAGCATTCCACGCTCCTGCAGACGCTTGGCAAGAATATAGAGTATTCCGTCGCCGTCCACAACGTTTCCGTTCTCGTCTACGGCAATACATCTGTCCGCATCACCGTCAAAAGCAAATCCAAGATCGAGATGCTTCTCTCTCACCGTCTTGCACAGCACCTCCATATGAGTAGAGCCACAGCCCGAGTTTACGTTAAATCCGTCGGGCTCAGCGCCGATAACCACGGTCTGCGCCCCAAGAGCGCCAAATACAGCCCTTGCTATCATCCAGGATGCTCCGTTTGCGCAGTCGATGCCTATGCGAAGATTCTTGTAGGAATGAGAAGCCAAGGAGATAAGATATGCAACGTAGCGATTTCTTCCCGAAACGTAATCTACTATGCTTCCGATTCTATCTCTCTGAGCCAGAGGAAGATCGTCACCCGCAATTCCGAGAGCCGCCATATCGCCGTCAAGATATGCTTCGATAAGCTCGGTGGTGCGGTCGTCAAGCTTTTCTCCGTAGCGGTTTATTACCTTTATTCCATTATCATAATAAGGATTGTGAGATGCAGTTATCATAATACCGCAATCAAACTCGTCCTGACGTGTAACGTAGGACACGCTGGGGGTGGTGGTAACGTGAAGCATATAAGCATCTGCACCCGATGCCGTAATACCCGCAACTATTGAATATTCAAGCATATAGCTCGAGCGTCTTGTATCCTTACCGATAACTATGCGAGGACGGTATCCGGGCTTCTTCAGTCCCGAAAGCTCGGAGGAATAATACCAGCCAAGGAATCGTCCCACCTTGTATGCCTGCATAGAGGTCAGATTGAGATTTGCCTCACCTCGAAATCCATCGGTGCCGAAATATTTATTCTTCGAGGACTTCTTGCAAACAGAGAGCTTATCCTTGAGAAGCTCGTCTGTGGATACGTTAAAAAACTCGCAAAGCAAAAGGACCTTATCTATCTGAGGCAGAGCCTGATTCATTTCCCATTTAGAAACCGATTGTCTTGAAACAGAAAGCTTCTCTGCCATTTCTTCCTGCGTCATGTTGGCAGCAGTACGAAGCTGTGTTATCTTTTCACCAAGTGTCATATCCTACTCCTTAAAAATTATTTTTGGAACGATGATATTCATAATATATTATACAATTATAATACCAAATTTATGCGGTTCTGTCAATGGGTTTTCTAAAAGCGTGATAACTTTACATTACATTTTTGTCAAAAATCATCTCAAAACGAAGAAAAAAGCTCAAAAAAGCTCTTTTCTGTGCCAAGAACTCATTACATTGCAGAATAAAAGACACACCAAAATTATATTTCAAATTAATTTAATTTTTTTCAAAAAAAGTATTGACAAAAAAGCAATGCCGTGATATAATAATCAAGCGCTTGTGAAAAGCAAGCAACGTGGCGGGATAGCTCAGTTGGCTAGAGCAACCGGTTCATACCCGGTAGGTCATGGGTTCAAGTCCAATTCCCGCTACCATCGGCCCGTTGGTCAAGCGGCTAAGACACCGCCCTTTCACGGCGGTAACGGGAGTTCGATTCTCCCACGGGTCACCAAAAAAAGAACACACACCAAATGGTGTGTGTTCTTTTTTTGCGCCCCCTCAAGATCGACGAGGCATATGCTTCAGCATATGCGGGAGTTCGCATTTTGCGAGCAAGGCGACGGGAGCTCGCTCACAAGAGCCGCGAGCAAAAATATTCGCCAAAGGCGAAATTCTCCCCCCTGTCCACTTCACACACCAATCGGTGTGTGTTCTTTTTTTGCGCCCCCTCAAGATCGACAGGTATATGCATTTGACATATCCTCTTTTCCGTGATATAATAATCATATAAAACTCTCGGGAGGCTGAAATGAAAAATATCTTTAAAAAGAAATCTGCTCTTCGCAGATTAGTCAACGTCCTCATAATATTAGCGGCTATCGTTCTCATTCTTACTATCGCAGGGCCCTACGTGGTTCTTGCTTTGGCAAAGCAGGAAACACCTGCCGACAGCTACGCTTACAGCGAAAGCTTTTATACCACCTACGACGAGATAAGAGCGCACCTTCAGGATCGAGTTGAATCTCTCAAGGCTGCAAACGTCACTGTCGAGCAATCGAGTTACGCCATTGACGAGAGCGATGGGCTTTATATCGACAACATCTATCTCCCCTCTACCGAGGAGAAAAGCAATCTCATAATACTCACCACGGGCGTTCACGGAATGGAGGGATATATCGGCTCGGTAATGCTCGACGTATTCTTTGAGGAAATATACCCCACACTTGACACCACAAACACTGGCATTCTTATCGTAGCAAACGTAAATCCCTACGGCATGAAATATATGCGACGCTACAACGAAAACAACGTAGACCTCAACAGAAACTTCATTGAGGACTGGGATAACTTTAATCTTTCCTCGAATCAGGAATATCCCAAGGTAGAAGGCTTCCTTCAGCCCGAAGGCAAGATAGGAAACGCCTTCTGGCACGAGGTTGGATTCTATCTCTCACTTGCAAAGGAGGCTATCGTATCGGGTGCAGATACCATATCCGACGCGCTCCTGACAGGTCAGTATGAGTATTCTGACGGCGTATATTACGGCGGAAACGGTGACGAGAAATCTACCGCCTACCTCAAGAGCGTTTTCAACGAATGCCTTGAAAGTGAGTACGAAAATCTTATTCACGTGGATATCCATTCCGGCTACGGTCCTCGCTACAATATGGTCATCTTCAACTCAGTTCAGGACCCTACCACAGAGGCAGAGGCAAAGGCTGAGCTTGGATACGACTATATAATAGCCACCGACTCCGATGAGTTCTACGAAACATTTGGTGACACCACAGATTATTTCTACCGCCTTGCGAAGAGCAAGAACTCCGACAAAACCCTCTATTCTACCTGTTTTGAGTTCGGCACCATAGGCGATGGCTCTTTTGATTCGATCCTCTCGCTGAAATATACCATTGACGAGAACCGTCAGCACTGGTATCCCAGCAATGATAAGATCGCTTCGCAGGTTGTAGAGGAGAACTACAAGGAGCTCTTCTACCCCACCGAAACCGAGTGGAGAGAAAAGACGGTAGTCGACTTCAGCGACGCAATGAACGGCGTTCTTAACGCAAAGATAAACTAAAAAAAGCAGACACAGCCTCGGCTGTGTCTGCTTTTTTTAGTTACCAAGTATATCTCTTGCCACGTGAACGCCGCTTGCAGAGGCGTGAGAGAGCGAATGGGTAATTCCACTTCCGTCACCAATAACGTAAAGTCCCTTGTAGCAACTCTGGAGCCTATCATCAACGGCAACCTCCATATTGTAGAACTTGACCTCAACTCCGTAAAGCAAAGTGTCGTCGTTTGCCGTTCCGGGAGCGACCTTGTCAAGAGCGTAGATCATCTCGATTATACCGTCGAGGATACGCTTAGGAAGCACAAGACTGAGATCTCCGGGAGTTGCCTTGAGCGTAGGCGTGATAAATGCCTCGTCAATTCTGCTCTGGGTGGAGCGACGTCCTCTTATAAGGTCGCCAAAGCGCTGAACTATAACTCCTCCACCGAGCATATTGCTAAGACGGGCTATCGATTCTCCGTATCCGTTGGAATCCTTAAATGGCTCAGAAAAATGCTTTGCTACCAAAAGAGCAAAATTGGTATTTTCGGTCTGTTTCTTGGGATCCTCGTAGCTGTGTCCGTTAACCGTAATTATTCCGTTGGTATTTTCGTTTACCACCGCTCCCTTGGGATTCATACAGAAGGTACGAACCTTGTCGCCGTACTTCTCTGTGCGGTAAACTATCTTGCTCTCGTAAAGCTCGTCGGTCAGATGTGAGAATACCGATGCGGGGAGCTCAACGCGTACACCAATATCCACACGGTTGGAGTTGGTGGGGATCTTCATCTCGCGGCAGATCTTCTCCATCCACTTGCTTCCGCTTCTGCCCACGGAGATAATACATTTCTCACAGGTAAAGGAGCCCTTCTTTGTGATTATCTCATACCCTCCGTCGATCACCGATACCGAATCAACGGGACAGTCAAAGAAGAAATCCACCTTGTCCTTAAGAGATTCGTATATATTCTCAAGAACAACGTAATTTATATCGGTTCCAAGATGTCTTACCTCAGCGTTCAGAAGGTGAAGATCGTGCTGGATACACTCCTTCTTGAACTTGCTTCCCGCAGTGGTATAGAGCTTGGTTCCCTCGCCGCCGTGACGCATATTTATCTCGTCAACGTATCTCATAAGGTCAAGAGCACGCTTCTTGCCGATATATTCGTGCAATGAACCACCGAAATCATTGGTTATATTATATTTTCCGTCGGAGAATGCTCCCGCACCTCCAAATCCACTCATTATAGAGCAGCTCTGACAGCCGATACAGCTCTTTATCTTTTCTCCGTCTATGGGGCAGCGTCTTTTATCGAGAGCGTGTCCTGCCTCAAAAACAGCCACCTTCAATGAGGCATCTCCTCCTATAAGCTCGTAAGCTGAAAATATACCTCCCGGCCCCGCGCCGATTATTATTACGTCGTAATTCATATATGCCCTCCGTAATTTTATTTACAGCATAATTATATCATAAAGTTGTTGGTTTTTCAAGAATAAAATTTTTTCGCCTCTAAACACAAAAGGACACCTAAAGATGTCCTTTTGTTTTTGGAGGCGACACCCGGATTTGAACCGGGGGATAGAGGTGTTGCAGACCTTTGCCTTACCACTTGGCCATGTCGCCTTATTGCTGTCGGTATTACCCGACTATATTATCATATTCCCTTTCGGAAATATTGTTGCAAAGAAATTGGGCGAGATCTCTCTCGCCCATTCTTCTGGAGCGGACTACGGGGCTCGAACCCGCCACCTTCGCCTTGGCAAGGCGACGCTCTACCAAATGAGCTAAGTCCGCATATGGTGCCTCCGGTCGGAATCGAACCAACGACACGGGGATTTTCAGTCCCCTGCTCTACCAACTGAGCTACAGAGGCATACAGCAAGGGCTGTAATTCCATTATGGCGACCCGAAGGGGACTCGAACCCCTGACCTCTAGCGTGACAGGCTAGCGTTCTAACCAACTGAACTACCGGGCCGTTTGGTGGGAACAATAGGGCTCGAACCTATGACCCTCTGCTTGTAAGGCAGATGCTCTCCCAACTGAGCTATGCTCCCAAACGTCGCTTTCTTTCGTCAGCGACTTGCATATTATATCACACACTTTCGTGTATGTCAAGGCTTTTTTGAAAAAA
>JAZQVZ010000083.1:0-10091 GCA_045632105.1 Eubacteriales bacterium
TCCTCGTCAACATCAAACGCGCCGAACTTTCCAAAGCCGTCAGCCGAGAAAAGCACCCTGTCGGTGGAATCGTAGGTCACGATGACCTCGGGCCAATGCACCATAGGAGCGGTCACGAAGGTCAGCTCACGGTCGCCAAGAGAGAGGGTGTCGCCCTCGCCGACTACCACCTGTCTGTCCGCAAAATCCTCGCCGAAAAAGTTCTTCATCATAGCAAACGCCTTGGACGAGGAAACTATCTTCGCATCGGGATAAGCCTTTGCAAAGGAAACGATGTTTGCCGAGTGATCGGGCTCCATGTGCTGAACTATCAGGTAATCGGGCTTGCGCGCGCCGAGAGCGTCGCGGATATTATCAAGCCACTGATGAGTAAATCTTGCGTCCACCGTGTCCATTACGGCGCACTTCTCGCCAAGGATCACGTAAGAGTTATACGCCATTCCGTTGGGAACCACGTACTGCCCCTCAAAGAGATCTATCTCCCTGTCGTTGACGCCAACGTATTTTATGTTGTTAGTAATATTCATAGACATATCCTCCGTTTCAGATATTATTGTCAATATAATTGTACCATAAACGCCAAACTCCGTCAAGTGGAAGAAATAACTGTTTTTCCTTGCTTTTTTGCCTCGATTGGAGTATAATATACTCACTACATCGTGGAGGTGCGCCTTGTACTCAAGAGTTTACGTAGAAATAAGTAATATATGCAATATGAATTGCTCCTTTTGTCACGGAACGAGGAGAGATCCCCGTCGAATGAGCCTTGGAGAGTTTGCCCGAGTTGTGGGAAATCTTCGGGGGGTCACCGAGTATCTCTATCTTCACATCCTTGGCGAGCCTCTTACCCACCCTATGCTCCCCACCTTTATCGAATACGCCAGATCCTGTGGCTTCAAGGTTGCCATAACCACCAACGGCACTCTCCTTCCCGAGAAGGGCGACAATCTTATTCTTGCAGGTGCTTATAAGGTGAACATATCTCTCCACAGCTTCGAGGGAGAGAGCGAGGAAAAGCAGAGAAGATACATTGAAAATTGCATAGATTTTGCCGACAGGGCAAGCAAGGCGGGGGTTTTGACCGTCCTGCGCCTTTGGAATCTCGAGGACGGCTGTGACAATACCGACGGACGTAACGGGCGCACGCTCGAGCTTCTGCACGAGAAATTCGAGGGCGACTGGACTATGGGAGCCCGAGGAGCGAGAATACGCCCGAAGCTCCACCTCGAATACGGCGAGCGCTTCGAGTGGCCCGACCGTGATGCCGAGGACATGGGAGAGCGCGTGTTCTGCCACGGTCTTGGCGACCATTTCGGCATTCTTGCCGACGGAAGCGTTGTTCCCTGCTGCCTTGATGCCGAGGGCGATATGACCCTTGGAAATATTTTCGAGAGCGATATCAGAAGCATTCTCTCATCCCCAAGAGCCCTTGCCATCAAGGAAGGATTTGCCAATAAAAAGGCATCAGAGGAGCTCTGCCGAAAATGCTCCTACGCCCGAAGATTTAAGGTATAAGAAAAAGCCCTCGTTTGAGGGCTTTTTATTTATCTTTTTATTCTCACAAGTCGTCCGAGGGCGCCCTTGAGGGATTCCACGAGGGCGTCTATGTCCTCTTTGGTGCTGTACTCCGAAAGGCTTATTCTTAGCGAGCTGTCTGCCTCTGCGGCAGAAAGACCGAAGGCGATCAGGGGCTCACTGGGCTCTCTTGAATGTGACGAGCACGCCGAGCCGCTGGAAACGAACACGCCGTCTGCCGAAAGAAAATGAAGCAGAGTCTCGCTCTTTATGTTGGGTATTGTAACGTTTATGATATGCGAGGCTCTCGCGCCTGCGGGGGTGTTTATTCTGAGCTCAAGAGCGCTAAGCTTCTCGGTGGCGTAGCAATAAAGCTCCTCGAGATGAGCGCGTACTGCGGGCATTCTTCCCTTTATATCGGCAACCGCCGCGCCAAACGCCGCAATACCGATAGTATTCTCGGTGCCCGATCGCATACCCTTTTCCTGTCCTCCTCCGTAAAGGAAGGGGGATATTTTTCTTTTCTTTATAATATCCGCACTGACGTAGAGGGCTCCCACGCCCTTGGGCGCGTGAAGCTTATGTCCGCTGACCGTCACCATATCTGCGCCTATTGACGCAGGTGTGAAGGGTATCTTCATAAAGCCCTGAACGGCGTCACAGTGGGTAATAGCCTCGGGATATTTCGCCTTTATTTTTGCAAATGCGCTCTTTACGTCATAGACCGCGCCCGTTTCGTTGTTGACAAGCATAAAGGATGCAAGGAATATCCTCTTATCCATCGCCCTCTCAATGCTCTCCATATCGAGAACGCCCATCCTTGTGGGTATCCTTACCACCTCAAAGCCCTCTTTTTCAAGAGCGAGAGCATTATTTTTCACCGAGGGATGCTCGGAATCGGTGATAAGTATGCGAAGAGCGTCGCGTCTGTCCTTTGCGTGAGCGCAGCCCAAAAACGCAAGGGCGGTAGCCTCGGTTCCGCAGGAGGTGAATATAAGCTCACCCTCTCTTGCTCTGACACCGAGAGCCGAAAGTATGCTCTCACGAGCCGTTTTGATCAGTCCCTCCGCCTTCTGTCCCATAGAGTGGAGCGAGGAGGGGTTGCCGTATATCTCCACAGCCTCGGCTATCTTCGCCTTCGCGGCCTCGGAAAGCGGCGTGGTGGCGCTGTTATCAAGATATATCTCTCTCATATCCACCTCATCAACGGAAGCGGAAGCTTGAGATCATAAGGTCCACGTCGGTAATATGGTCGGCGTAAACCTCCGCAAGAGAGGTATAGGTTATCGAATAGATAAGGTCGGCGTAGGAAACCACCGTCTGTCTTATAGTGTATTCCACTCCGTCATAGACAGCCTTGTACTCATAAGATTTTGCGGCGATGCCCGATACCTCTACGTCGCTTTCGCCAAGTCGCTCGTAGCCCTGAATATCGGTCTTGTATATCTCCTCACAGGCGCTAAAATATTCCTCTGCGGTCATTCTCTCGCTGGGAGCGAAGGAGGTAACGCTGACGTTGGAGCGGTTTGCATCGGGATAGTATGCCGAGCAATGCTTATCAGCCGAATAGCAGTTCCAGCTCTTAGGCACGTAGAAAAGATACTCCGCGGTTTTAGCAGACGCTATCTTCATTCCGTCGGGGGTATCGGCATCCACCTTTTCGTCGGTAACGACAACGCCGTCACGGAAGCGGAATTCGGTGACTATCTGGTCGAACATTTCGCTGTATTCGTCGGTAAGACTTGCGGTAGAGTAATAGATGCTGAGCATAATTATAATGCGATGCTCACCCTCGCCCTGCTCCGCGTAATACTGCAAAACGGTAATGCTCTCGCCGTTTTTGTCGAAGGTATACTGCAATCTTACAGCGGTCTTTTCGCCAAGCAAGGACTTCTCGTTGCGGTCAACACGCTTGTAATCCTTAAGCTCGGAGGTATATGTCGCCTCAGCGGAGTTAACGTACTCACTAAGAGAAATATCTCCGTCGGGAGTATAATATCTCGCGCTGACGGTTATAGCGTTATTGATAGAATAATACGCCGACGATATTCCGCTGTCGCGGTTATCGGTCCATGAGCCCGGCACGTAGAGAATAAAGGGCTCGCCCTCAAGAGCGACGTCGTACATTCCGTCGGGAACGCCGTCATCCTCACCGCAGGCGCACAAACAGCAAACGCAAAGCGCCAGAAGCAGAATCAGAGCCGTTATCTTTTTTGTCATTAGTTTTTCCTCGTTTCCTGATATTTGAAATTCGCACTCACCCACACAATAAAGTTTCGCTCAAGCCTTTTCAAAGGCTTGTCGCGAGCCGCCCGCGAGAGGGCGGTCGCCCGTCGCAACGGGCGAAAGTCCCCTATCCTTTCCTAAACGCAGGAAAGGTGAATTTGCGAAGCAAAGAGGAAAACCCTCGTCGGGGGTTTTCCTGATAATGCACAAAGCATCTTAAAGATACGCTCACGCGTATAAACTTTTTCTTTTGACGGCGTAAGCGCAAAAGAAAAAGTTACAAAAAGAAAACGCTAAAGGGGTTATTTCGCTCTCTGCGGAGAGCGACAAGGACTGCTCGCCCTTGACCTCGCCGCCTTTTGAAAAAGGCGGGCGAAAATTTTCAAATTTAGGTTTGTGCTTACTTCAGCCCCTTGACGAGCTCCTTGAAGTACTTTCCTCGCTCTGCGAAATTCTTGAATCTGTCAAAGCTTGCCGATGCAGGGGACAGCAGAACACAGCCGCCCGACTTCGCCAGCGACGATGCCGTAGTCACCGCCTTCTCAAAGGTCTTTGCCTGTACGATAGTAAGTGCGCCCTTGCCGGGACCGTTATACGCCTCAAGCGCCGCCTTTATCTTCGGCGCGGTCGCTCCCGTAAGAACTACTGCGCGAGCGCGATTGCAAAGGCTCTCCGCCAAGGGAGCGTAATCAAGATTCTTGTCGTATCCTCCGCAGATCACCACGATATCTCTGCCTGCAAGCGCCGAAAGAGCGGCGGCAGTTCTCGTGGGAGAGGAGTCTATGGAGCTGTTGTAATAGTCCACGTTGTGAAGTCTGCGCACAAGCTCAAGGCGATGCTCAACTCCGCCAAATGTACTTGCGACCTTAGCGTATACGCTCTTATCCACGTAGCCGTAGGTAAGGCCGATAGCCGTCATATAATTCTCAACGTTGTGCATTCCGGGCAGACGGATAAGCGACGTGTCAAGCAAACGCTCGCTGGACCTTCCTCCCGAAATATAAATATCTCCGCCCTTGCAGAATATTACCGATGCGTTATCCTCAACCGTCTTCATTACGTCGAAATAGGAACGAGCCGTCGACGAGAAGAATATGACCTCGCGCTCACCCTCGGCAACGAGTCTTTTTCCAAATCTACGGGTCTTCTGGTTATCAGCGTTGACCACAACTCTGCGAGTTCTCTCGCCCACGATATTGTACTTCGCCTGAGCGTACTCATCCTCGTCGGTATGCCAATCAAGATGGTTGGGGGTAATATTGGTTATAGCCACGCATTCGGGCTGATTTGTCATATTCATAAGCTGGAAGCTGGAAAGCTCAAGCACCACGCTGTCGCGCTCGGTCATATTGCCGCAAACGTCGATAAGCGGTCTGCCGATATTTCCGCCAACAAATGCTCTGCCGCTCTCAGAAAGGAATTTTCCGCAGATGGTGGTGGTAGTAGTCTTTCCGTCGCTTCCCGTAATTGCAAAGGTACGGGCGGGGGTAAGTCCCAAGAAGGTATCCATTTCCGAGGTAAGCACAGCCCCTCTCTCCACCGCCGCAGTAATACCCGCCTTGTCGGGACGTATTCCGGGGGAGCGGAAGATGATATCTGCATCTATCTCGTTAAAGCAGCTCTCTTCACTAACGAATTTAACACCCTTTTTCTGAAGCTTCAACGCTTCCTCACCCAACGCCTCGGGGGTCTTTCGGTCATAGACAGTAATATCGGTCTCCGCCTTCAAAAAAAGCAGAAGCTTAACCAGGGGAAGATTGGACATTCCGAGTCCCAAAACGGCACAGCGCTTGCCCTTAACGTCACTTATAAGCTTGTCATAGATATTAGTCATAAACTCCTCCGCGAAAGTGGTTCGCACAGACAGATACGGGGTGTGCGGAGCTACTTGAATTACTTTATAATAATATTATATATCTTAATATTACATATTGCAAGCGATATTTTTAAAAATTTTTAAAAGTCGAAAAAAAGTCTTTTCAAAAGCGAAAAAATTTGATATAATGTAGGTAATTGATTGTTTATTGGAGGCACTATGGCAAAAAAAGAAGTAAGTGCAAATTATAATGACCAGAGCATCAAGGCGCTGAAGGGCGCCGACCGTGTACGTAAGCGTCCCGCCGTTATCTTCGGCTCGGACGGACTTGAGGGCTGTGAGCATTCGTTTTTTGAGATACTCTCAAACTCGGTAGACGAGGCAAGAGAGGGTCACGGAAACGAGATCTCCGTAACCGCCTTCCGCGATTGCTCTATCTGCGTTGACGACCGCGGACGCGGAGTACCCCTTGGATACAACGAGGCAGAGGGCAGATGGAACTGGGATCTGATATACTGTGAGCTTTACGCAGGTGGAAAATACGACAACAACGACGGAAACTCAGCTTACGAGTACTCCTTAGGTCTTAACGGACTTGGCGCTTGCGCTACTCAGTACAGCTCGGAATATATGGAGGTATCCTCCTATAACGGAACCACCGTATCCAAGATAAGCTTTAAGAAGGGTGAGCCCGTAGGCGAGCTTGAGACCCGTCCTCTTGAAAAGAACGAGCGCCGTACGGGTACCGTAGTACGTTGGCGCCCCGACCTTGAGGTATTTACCGACATAAAGATACCCAAGGATTTCTTTATAGAAACTATGCGCCGTCAGTCGGTGGTAAACGCGGGGATCTCCTTTAATCTCCGCTTTGAGGAGGACGACGGTAAATTTAGTGAGCACAAGTTCCTCTACCCCAACGGAATATCCGACTACATCACCGAGATAGCGGGTGAGAACAGCATGACCGCTCCCGTTCTCTGGCACCTTGAAACGCAGGGACGCGACCGCTCGGACAAGGACGAATACAAGCTAAAGGCAGACTTCTCCTTCTGCGTTTCCAATACCGTAAACTCTCTTGAATACTACCACAACTCCAGCTTCCTGGAGCACGGCGGCTCTCCCGACAGAGCGGTCAAGGTGGCCTTCGTTTACGCTCTTGACAAGTATCTCAAGACCGCAGGTAAGTACAACAAGAACGAGTCCAAGATAACCTTCGTTGACGTAGCAGACTGTCTGGTGTACGTGAGCAACAGCTTCTCTACCCTGACATCCTACGCTAACCAGACCAAGAAGGCGATAACCAACGAATTCATCTACGAGGCGATGACCGACTTCCTCAAGAAGAATCTCGAGATATACTTCATCGAGAACCCCACCGCCGCCGAGGTGTTCGCAAATCAGGTTCTCGTCAACAAGAGAAGCCGTGAAAACGCTGAAAAGACGAGAATTGAAATTAAGGGCAAGCTGACAGGCACCATCGACATCGCAAACCGCGTTGAGAAATTCGTCAACTGTCGCTCTAAGGACCCGAGCGTCAGAGAGCTTTATATAGTTGAGGGTGACTCGGCTCTGGGCTCCTGTAAGCAGGGCAGAAACGCCGAATTCCAGGCTATCATTCCCGTTCGCGGAAAGACGCTGAACTGTATGAAGAGCAGCTACGAGAAGATATTCAAGAGCGAGATAATCACCGACCTTCTGCGAGTTATCGGCTGTGGAGTTGAGATAAGCGGAAAGGTAAAGGGAAATATAACCGCCTTTGATATGAATATGCTCCGCTGGTCTAAGATAATAATATGTACCGATGCCGATGAAGACGGTTTCCAGATCCGTACTCTGCTTTTGACCCTGTTCTACCGTCTGCTCCCCACGCTTCTCAAGGAGCATAAGGTATTTATCGCAGAATCGCCCCTCTTCGAGATAACCACCAAGGACAAGATATACTTTGCCTACAACGAGTTTGAGAAGGCTGAGATCGTCAAGAGCCTTGGCGACAAGAAGTACACTCTTCAGCGCTCCAAGGGACTTGGTGAGAACGACGGAGATATGATGTGGCAGACCACTATGAACCCCGAAACCAGAAGACTTATTTCCGTAACCCCTGCCGATGCCGCTCTTACCGAGCAGATGTTCGATATTCTGCTTGGTGACAACCTGCCTGCAAGAAAGCAGTTTATTGCCGAGCACGGACACGAATATATGAAGGACATTGACGTATAATGGGAAAATTTATAGTATTTGAAGGCATCGACGGAGCAGGAAAGTCCACTCAGGTCGAGCTTCTCAAGAAAAAGCTTGAGGCTATGGGCAGAAGGGTGGCTCTGACCGCCGAGCCCACAGACCTTGAAAGCGGAAGGGCTCTTCGCGAGGCGCTTTCGGGAAGAGTGAAAAAGAGCGAGTGCGAGATGGCGACGATGTTCGTTCTCGACCGTATCGCTCACAACAAGTGCGCCGAGAACGGCATCGAGGCTCTGCTTGAGGCGGGCTACGACGTCATAAGCGACAGATATTACTACTCCACTCTGGCATATCAGGGGCAGACTACGAATTACAGTTGGGTAAAGGCTATGAACACCCTCTGCCCCGAGATAAGACGCCCCGACCTTTGCATATACCTTGACCTGCTCCCCGAGCGGAGTCTTGCCCGTATCAGCAAGAGAGGCGAGGCTGTGGAGATATACGAAAATCTCGACAGGCTCACGGGAGTGAGAAACGCATTTTTGTCGGTGATCGACGATCTTAACTCCGAGGGAGAAAGGATCTTTGCGGTAAACGCCGACAGAAGCCCCGAGGAGATATCCGAGGAAATATTCGAGATAGTCAATAAAATTTATTGACAAAGAAAGAGGATCCTAAATGAAAGAAAACCAGAACCGAGCGCCCCGTGAACGGCTGGGTAGCCGAACAGGCTTTATCCTGCTCAGCGCGGGCTGTGCTATCGGAATCGGAAACGTATGGAAGTTTCCGTATATGGCAGGACAGTACGGCGGCGGAATCTTCGTGCTGATATACCTGTTCTTCCTTGCGATCATGGGCATTCCCGTAATGACCATGGAGTTTTCGGTAGGACGAGCTTCTCAGAGAAGCCCTGCAAGGATATACCACGAGCTGACCCCCGAAAAGAAGCCGTGGCGTCTGCACTCCTACGCTGCAGTTGTGGGAAACTATATACTGATGATGTTCTACACGTCGGTAACAGGCTGGCTTATCCAGTACTTTATCAAGACCGCCACAGGCGAGTTTGAGGGCAAGGACCCCGCAGCCGTTGGAAGCGCCTTTGGAGAGATGCTGGAAAACCCCGTGACCTCTACTATCTTTATGGCAATAGTAGTGGTCCTCGGCTTCTTAGTCTGCTCCTTCTCGCTCCAGAAGGGACTTGAGAGAGTAACTAAGATAATGATGACCGCTCTGCTTTGCATAATGGTCATACTTGCCGTAAGCAGTATGTTCACCCCCGGCGCAAAAGAGGGACTTTCCTTCTATCTTATCCCCGACCCCTCGAAGATAACCGCGGTCGGCGAAGGTGATTTTTGGCGCGGTCTTGGACTTGTAGTAGTCGGCGCTATGACTCAGGCATTCTTCACCCTGAGCCTTGGAATCGGCGCGATGGCTATTTTCGGTAGCTATCTTGGCAAGGACCGTTCTCTGCTTGGAGAATCGGTAAACGTTGCGGTTCTTGACACCGCGGTGGCTATTATTTCGGGACTTATCATCTTCCCTGCCTGCTTCACCTACGGAGTTGAGGTAGACTCGGGAGCAAACCTTATTTTTGTAACTCTGCCCAATATTTTCAACAATATGGCGGGAGGACGCATTTGGGGAAGCCTGTTCTTCATCTTCCTGTCCTTTGCGGCTCTGTCCACCATATTTGCGGTATTTGAGAACATTATCGCCTGCACCAGAGATATGTTCGGCTGGTCGAGAAGAAAGGCTTGTCTTATCAACGGAATTGCCATGTTCCTTCTTTCTCTGCCCTGCGTATTCGGATTTAATCTGCTGTCGGGAATTACTCCCTTTGGAGAGGGCAGCAGCATAATGGACGTTGAGGACTTTATAGTCAGCAACCTCCTTCTTCCCCTTGGCTCGCTGGTATTCGCGCTGTTCTGCGTAAGCAGATACGGCTGGGGCTGGAAGAGATTCACCGATGAGGCAAATTCGGGAAAGGGACTTAAGGTCAAAAATTGGATGCGTCCTTATATGACCTACGCGCTTCCCTTGCTGATAGCGATATTCTTCGTAATAAGCCTTGTAAATTATTTTGTGAAAGCATAAAGATTTTGAAGTTTTCGCCAGCCTTTTTCAAAAGGCTGCGAGGTCAAGGGCGAGGAGCCCTTGTCGCTCTCCGCAGAGAGCGAAATTCCCCTATCCTTCCATAAGCGCAGGAGAGGTGAATTTGCGAAGCAAAGAGGAGAACCCTCGCCGGGGGTTCTCCTTTTTCATAACGCATATTGGATACGCTTACGCGTATAAACTTTTTCTTTTGACGGCGTAGGCGCAAAAGAAAAAGTTAGAAAAAGAAAACGCTGAAGGATATTTC
>JAZQVZ010000084.1:0-22054 GCA_045632105.1 Eubacteriales bacterium
GTGTCTGAAAGTCCTGTTTTTGACGGTATTTCAGAGCTTTTGATGAAAAACTTTTCTTGACTTTTTATATATTATATGGTAAAATTGCATCATAAAAGTTTGAGCGCTCGGGCCGTCAGGTCCGGGCGCCACTTCGGGTATAGAGAGATCCGGCTTTCGATGCCCGAGGAAAGAGAGAAAACAAATTGGTTAGGAGGAATTTCTAAATGAGAACCACGAAATTTCAAAGAATAACTGCTTTGATGCTTGCCGTGGTCTTTCTTCTTTGTGGCGGCACTGTCGCTGCGAGCGCGAAGAAGGGCAATGATGAGGAGAGTACCCTCAGCAGCATTAAAGAGTTACTGAATGCTATTTCGTACAACGATTACTGTGGCCTTGAGGAGTTTGTCGAGGCTGCAGGCAATAAGCCCGCGATGTCTATCGAGGGCGTTGACGGCGTGTATGTTAACATTGCCGGCGATATCGTTGATGCGAATGGCACGGCTATCAAGGTCGATGACGACCTGAGAGCCAAGTACAGTACGGAAAAGGAGATGTGGCAGGCTATTGCGGCTGCTTCGGGAACTCCCTATCGCGTTGAGGTCACCGACCACAACGGGGAGACCGATCTTGGTCTTTACCTTCCCGACTCGGGCACTGTTACTTGGAACATCAACCTTGACGAGGCGGCAAAGTACAACATTCACATTAAGTACTATCCCGTGGCTAACAAGTCGGCTTCCATCGAGAGAATATTCATGATAAACGGCGAGGTCCCCTTTGCAGAGGCTCGTTATCTGGATATTTCCAAGGTATGGACCACTCCCTATCCTCTTGCAGAGATAGAGATGGGTAAGGACGACGATGCTGATGCCGTTGCGGCAGAGGCTATCGCGCTTGGCTTTGAGAACGTTTCTGTAAAGACCGAGGACGGTAAGAGCTACGTAACCTGCGCGGTTCCTGCTGTTTGGACTGTTGACAAGTCTTCCTTCGTGAATAACTACAAGGTAAGATTCTTTGCTTCCGATATCGACAACAACGAGATACGCGAAAGTCTTCAGCAGACGCCCTCTTGGCAGGAGTACAGCATTAAGGACTCCAACGGCTTTAGCCAGGATCCCTTTACATTCGTACTTACTCCCGATGATAACGGAAACGTTTCGCTCTCTCTCGAGGGTGTTAACGAGCCTATCGTTATTTCCGAAATAACTCTTACTCCCTCTGATGAAGCGGGATACAAGAGCTATGCGGAGTATCTTGAGAGATACGCTAAGAAGTCCGACGGTAGAGGCGTGGTTAAGATGGAGGCTGAGTACTTCTCGGCTGTTTCCGACCAGACCATTTATCCTACTGCTGATACTACCAGCGCAGCGAACTCTCCCGTTGCTACCAACAAGACCTACCTTAACGTAGTAGGTGGCGAGAAGTGGCAGGGTGTTGGTCAGTGGATCGAATATAAGTTCACCGTAACCAAGAGCGGCATGTACAATATCGCTATGCGCTATAAGCAGAACATACTTGACGGTATGTCGGTATCCAGAACCCTCTATCTGTACAGCGATGAAACGCTTGCTCCTGAGGACGACGGATACTACGGCGGCATTCCTTTTGAGGAGGCAACCGCTCTCAAGTTCAAGTTCAGCGATGACTGGCAGTCGGCAGCTCTTTCTGACGGCGAAACTCCCTACAAGTTCTACTTCGAGCAGGGCGTAACCTACACCCTCCGTCTTGAGGTATCGCTTGGAAGCATGGGTGATATCGTAAGAAGAGTTCAGGAGGCTCTTGACTCTATCAACGCGGATTACCTCAGCATTCTTAAGCTTACGGGTACTTCTCCCGACGAGTTTAAGGACTACAATTTCTATACGAGAATACCCACAGAGATGGGCGATATGTACGAGCAATACGAAGAGATTGCTGAAGAAAATCCGGACGGTACGTACGCCGAAGGCTCAATAGTTGCGGCGATCCTCGCAGACTCCGAGAAGAGCTCCATGACGGCTACTCTTGTAAACGTAGCAGAGCTTCTTAAGGAGATGGCAAGTGACGAGGATGAGGTCGCTAAGAATCTTGAGCAGCTTAAAACTTACATTGGTTCTCTCGGTACTTGGCTGGGTGATGCAAAAACACAGCCCCTCCTTCTTGATTATATAACCGTTCAGGCTCCGAATGAGGAGCTTCCCAGAGCAAAGGCAGGTTTCTTTGAAACCATCTGGCACGAAATAACAGGCTTCTTCCAGAGCTTCTTCCGTAAGTACGACCGTATGGGCGCACTTACCGAAACCGACTCTGAGGAGACCGTTGAGGTATGGTTGGCATACGGACGCGATCAGTCCCAGGTTATCAGAAACCTCATCAACAACAACTTTACCCCCGATACTCAGATCCCCGTAAACCTTAAGCTCGTTGCAGGAGGAACACTGCTTCCTTCTATTCTTGCAAAGCAAGGACCTGACGTATATCTCGGACTTGGCGCAGGCGACACTATCAACTACGCTATTCGAGGCGCTCTCGAATCTATCGAGAATATGGAGGGCTACGACAACGTTTGCACCAACTTTAACGACGAGGCAATGATGGTTCTTCGTATTGAGTGCGCGGGAACTAACGGTGATGCAGAAGAGCATCAGGGATGCGGCAAGGGCCAGATGCACTGCTACGGACTTCCCGAGACTCAGAGCTTTGCTATGATGTTTGTTCGTGAGGACATTCTTGCAGAGCTTGACCTTGAGGTTCCTAAGACATGGAACGACGTTAAGGAGGCAATTCCCGTTCTTCAGGCTAACAACATGGAGATCGCGATGAGCACCGACTCTAACATATTCCTTTACCAGATGGGTGGAGAGCTCTTTGCAGACGGCGGTATGAGAATCAACCTTGATTCTAACCTTGCGCTTACTGCATTCCAGACCATGTGTGACCTCTTCACTATGTATTCCTTCCCCTATCAGTACAACTTCGCAAACCGTTTCAGAACCGGTGAGATGCCCATAGGATTTGCTGATTACACAGCTACTTACAACCACCTTAAGGTGTTCGCAACCGAGATCGAGGGACTCTGGTCCTTCTATCCGCTGCCCGGTATGGAGGATGAAAACGGTAATATCAACAATGACACCGTTTCGGGCGTTACCGCAGTGGTAATGATCACCGGCACCGACCAGAAGGAAAATGCTTGGAACTTTATGAAGTGGTACGTTGGCGCCGAGTGCCAGACCGACTACTCCAACGAGATGGTTGCTATTCTCGGTCCTTCTGCAAAGCACCCCACCGCAAATGAGGAGGCTCTTGAGAGCTTGCCTTGGACCCGCGAGGAGTACGAGCAGATCAGAGAGCAGTTCAACAACCTTGCTGCTATTCCTAACTATCCCGGCGCGTACATCATTGGTCGTTACACAAGCTTTGCGTTCCTTGACGCATACAACGACAACCAGAACCCTGTAGAAAGTTTGCAGAGCTACATTGATTATATCAATGACGAGATCACGAGAAAGCGTGATGAGTTTGACCTTGAGACACTTGATAAAACGCAGAAGCAGTCTACTCTTGCTATAAAGCGTATGCAGCAGGCAGAGCAGGAGCTTAAGGCTGCGAAGGAAGACTCACGTTACTCTTCCGATTACGACGCTATATATAATTCCATAATGAAGGAAATCAAAGGCTACAACACCGAGGATTACGGTGAGCTTGAGGTATTGGCAGCAGAGCTTAAGGAGCTTAACTCCGATCTCTTCGCTGATGCGGTTTCCTATCTTGAGCAGGCGGCAGCGTGCCTCAGATCTTACGAAGCTTACAAATAATTTGCACAAATAATGTAAGGAGAAAAACTCATGTCACATAAAACAGCAAAAAAACAGGCTGTAACGCGCACGGATATGACGAAGGCGCAGTGGACGTGGCACGAAATTAAGAGAAATAAGACGGCTTATCTGATGGTAGCGCCTTATATGCTCGTGTTTACGTGCTTTACCGTCCTTCCCGTTGCGCTTTCGCTGATTATAAGTTTTACTAACTTTAATCTGCTTCAGATCCCTGACGTTATCTGGTTTGATAACTATATAAGACTGTTCCTTGACGACGACATATTTATTACAGCTTGTCAGAATACCTTGATATTTGCTGCGATAGTTGGACCTGTTTCGTATATGATGTCCTTCTTGGTCGCTTGGTTCATTAACGAGCTCTCTCCCAGAATAAGAGCTCTCGTTACTCTCGTATTCTACGCTCCTTCGATAGCAGGTCAGGTTTACCTTATCTGGGGTACGCTCTTCTCGGGCGACCGTTACGGTTGGGTAAACGCTTGGCTGCTTGAGCTTGGAATAATAAACAAAGAAATTGCATTCTTCCAGGACGCTGACTACGTAATGCCCCTGTGTATCGTAGTTGCACTTTGGACCTCGCTGGGTACCTCCTTCCTTGCCTTCATCGCAGGTTTGCAGGGAATTGATAAGGCTCAGTTTGAGGCAGGCGCGGTTGACGGAATCCGTAACAGATGGCAGGAGCTCTGGTACATAACTCTTCCCAACATGAAGAATCAGCTTATGTTCGGCGCTATCATGGCTATTACGGGTGCATTCGGATTCGGAGGCGTTGTTACAGCGCTCTGCGGATTCCCCTCGGTTGACTACGCGGCGCATACCATAGTTCACCACCTTGACGACTACGGCGGAATGAGATTTGAGACAGGTTACGCGTCTGCGATAGCCGTTGTCCTCTTCGTAGTAATGATAGGATCCAACATGCTCGTTAAAAAGATGATTTCAAAGGTAGGATCGTAATATGGCAGCAAAGTTAAGAACAAGAAAACATAAAGTCGTATTTGCTCGATCCAGAAGCGGTGACGCAGGAATCACGATAGTCTTGGCATTGCTCGGCGCATTTATGGCGCTTCCTATGTACTACTGTATAATCCAGTCACTGAAGCCTCTTGACGAGCTTTGGATGTTCCCCCCTCGTTTTTACGTTGCAGCACCTACGGGAAAGAACTTTAAGGATCTGTTCACATTGATGAGCGGAAACATGGTTCCTTTCTCCCGTTACGTGTTCAACACAGTATTTACAGCTGTTGCCGGAACGGTAGGACACTTGTTCGTTGCTTCACTTGCAGCGTATGCATTGGCAAAGATCAAGTTCCCCGGCGGACAGTTCATGTTTAAGACGGTACAGACCTCGCTTATGTTCCACCAGACCGTAACCGCTCTTTGTAGCTTCATACTTATGAGCGCTCTCGGAATGGTTGATACATACTGGGCAGTTATAGTTCCCGCATGGGGATCTACTCTGGGTCTTTACCTGATGAAGCAGTTTATGGAGTCTAACGTTAACGACTCGGTGCTTGAAAGCGCAAGACTTGACGGCGCAAGCGAGTTGAAGACCTTCTGGGTAATCGCAATGCCCATGGTTAAGCCCGGTTGGCTTACACTTATAGTTTATTCCTTCCAGGGTCTGTGGAACCAGGGCTCCACTATTTACATTCACTCTGAGCAGCTCAAGTCGCTCAACTACGCTATCGGTCAGATCACCGCAGGTGGTATAAGACGTGCGGGTGCAAGCGCGGCTGCTACGGTAGTAATGATGCTTGTACCTATCTTGGTATTCGTTGTATCTCAGTCGAATATCATTGAAACCATGGGTTCGAGTGGTATGAAGGACTAATTTTAAGGAGGAGAAAATGAAAAAGACAATTTCAATTTTGAGTATTGTATTTGTCGTAGTTATGCTTTTGGCTCTTCCTGTAAATGCGGCATCGCCCTACTACACGTATACATATTCAGTATCGGGAACCTCACTTCGTTCCCCTGATGCATATACGCCTGACCGCGAGGTTGACTGCGCGTATATGGGTCTTACAGACCTTAATAAGCTTGCTGAGCTTTATCCCGGACTTACTGAGGCAGAGCTTCAGAAGAAGGCAGAGCTCCAGACCAGCTTTACCGACCTTGAGGTTGATGAAAACGAGAACGTTTACATAGTAGACAGAGATAACAACAGAGTTATCGTTCTCGATCCTTACTACAAGGTCAAGTTCATTATCGACAGCTTTAAGAGCACCAGTGGAAACATTGATACTCTCAGCTCTCCTGAAGGCGTATTTATCACCGAGACAAAGATAGTAAACGGAGAGACCATCGCCCCCAGTATTTACGTTTGTGATACGGGTAACCAGAGAATTCTGGTATTCGATCTCGACGGAAATTACGTTAAAACTATAGGCAAGCCCGAGTCTGACCTTATAGATGCTTCCTATATTTATATGCCTACCGCTGTTGCGGTGGATCGCTACGACAGACTTTACGTCGTTGACAGAAACTCTCAGGGCGGTATCGTTGTTATGACCGACGAAGGAGAGTTTACAGGATACATCGGCGCTCAGAAGACTACTCTTTCTCTTTGGGACAGAATCTGGAGAAGATTCCAGACCGAGGAGCAGAGAGAGCAGACCGAGAGTGAGATAGTTCCTCCTTATAATAATATAGCTCTTGCAGGAGACTTCGTTTACGTAACTATTTCGCTTAGTGACGAATCTCTTCAGGCATCTGCTATTACTAGCAAGTCCAAGAGCGGAGACTACGCTCCCGTTAAGATGCTTAACGCGGCAGGCTCCGAGCTTATGAGAAGAAACGGCTTCTATCCTCCTTCCGGAGAGGTTGATTTCGCTAACGCGGCAACCGCTAAGGATTCCGTGGCATCGGGACCCTCTAAGATAGTTGACGTAGCTATCGGTCCCGAGAGCACATGGTCTATCATCGACTCCAAGAGAAGTAAGGTATTTACCTACGATTTCGACGGAAATCTGCTCTTTGCGTTTGGTGACACCGGCTCCTTGCTCGGTAATATTACCAGAGGAAGCCTGAATGCTGTAACCTATCAGGGAACTGCGCTGCTTCTTCTTGACGGCTCTGTTAAGGGCTCGTTCACCGTATATCAGAGAACCGAATACGGCGACGTGCTTATGCAGGCTATTGAAAATCAGAACGAGAGAAGATATGACGAGGCGATCAAAGACTGGCAGGAGGTTCTCAAGCGAAACTCCAACTTTGATGCTGCGTATATCGGAATCGGTAACGCTCTTTACAGAGATCATAAGTACACAGAGGCTGTTGAGCAGTACAAGAGTGCTTATGACACCGCAAACTACTCTTTGGCATACAAGGAGCTCAGACAGCAGTGGATATCCACCTATTTGTGGACTCTTCCGATAATAGTATTCGTTATCTGCTTCGCACTCTCTAAGTTCTTCAAGTATGCAAACAAGGTCAATAAGGCGGCGGCAACCTCGGGTACTAAGAGAACCTACGTTCAGGAGCTGCTGTTTGGATTCCACCTGATGCTACACCCGTTCGACGGCTTCTGGGATTTGAAGCACGAAAAACGAGGCTCGGTAAGGGCAGGTACCACATATCTTGTTGCTACCATCCTGGTATTCTACTACCAGTCGGTAGGCGCAGGTTACGTTTCCAATCCTCAGGAGAATTACATCTCCTTCATCGGTGCGCTTACAAGCCTTTGTGTTCCGCTTGCGCTCTGGATGGTTGCTAACTGGTGTTTGACCACACTCTTTGACGGCGAAGGAAGCTTCAAGGATATTTATATCGCTACGACCTACTCCTTGCTGCCGTTGATTCTCGTAATAGTTCCCACTACACTTGCATCTAACTTTGTTGTAGATTCCGAGCTTAAGATGATATCCTTCATTACAACGCTTGGATTCGTATGGCTTGGAATGCTGATCTTCTTCGGAATGATGGTAACCCACGATTACAGCATAGGAAAGAACGTTATAACCACTCTCGGAACGCTGTTGGGAATGATTTGTATTATGTTTATTGCAATTCTGTTCTCTACGCTTCTTGGAAAGCTCGTGGCATTTGTTACTAACATAGTCACAGAGCTACGCTACAGAATGTAATAAGGAGGAGGTATTTATATGATTACAAAAAGAATAATATCGACTTTCTTAGCAGTTCTGATGCTGATAAGCGCTCTTACTATGGTTGTTGGTGCAACAACACCCGAGGAAAAGACCGTTTTCGAGTACAATACCAGCAAATATAAGCCTACCATGGATTATATGACCGGCGCTGTTCTTGATGAAGAGGGCAAGCCTACCGGTGAGATCATAGACACTCAGGAAGAAAAGCTTGAGATAATGGACCTCCGTTATGAGAAAGACGGATACAGGCTTTACGTTGACGCTTACAGTGGAGAGGTTGCTGTTGAGTGCATCGCTACCGGTGACGTACTTTTTACTAACCCATATGACGTGAGTGCTGATGCGAATATGCAGGCCACAAAGAAGGCGACAATGCTTTCTCAGTTCGTTATCTCCTTTGCTGACACTAGCTCGGGCGATACGATCAAGTCTTACAACAGCTATGAAAATGCGGTTCTCGGCGGAAACAGCGCTGAGGATGCTACTGCCAGTCAGATAGAGGTCAAGCACATTAAGAACGGTCTTCGTTTGGAATACTCTATCGGACGTATCGACTCAAGATATCTGGTTCCTGAGAGAATTTCTGCTGAAAAGTTCCAGACACAGATCCTTGAGGTTGCAAGAGCAGCAGGCGCTACGTTCTTTGAAATGAACCAGCTGGAGTCCTACTTCCAGAAGAAGGATGTGGAAGAGTATGCTGCGAAGTTTAAGGATCCCGAAAAGGCTGCACAGGCAAGAGAGGACTTCCTTAAGGAGTTCCCCGAGGCTGCAAATGGCCCTGTATACGCTTTCTCTGCTAAGGCTACCAAGAAGGAGTATAAGGCGGTAGAAACCATAATCAAGAAGTATTGTCCCGAGTTTACCTTCGAGGATATAGACGAAGAGCATCTCGCTCTCGGTTATACTCCTAAGCAGATGTACGAAGCGCTCTTCGTCATCTCTCTTGAGTATACTATTGACGAGAAGGGTCTTTCGGTGAGAGTTCCCGCAAACGGTATCCGTTTTGACGAGTCTATTTACCGTATAGAGTACATCGAGATGCTTCCTTATATGGGAGCAGGTGTTAACACCAACCCCGGTTACACATTCTTCCCCGATGGTTCGGGTGCGCTCTTCGATTTTGAGCAGCTTGCAGCTCTCAAGACCGAGACCTACTTCCACGGAACAATCTACGGTGAGGACTATGCGCTGTACAACATCGGAACCAGCACTCCTCACAATGAAACCGTAAGATATCCCGTATACGGTCTTGTTGAAACACTGAACTCCGGAGAAGAGAACGAGAGAAGCCGCGGCTTCCTTGCTGTCATCGAGGACGGTGATTCTATGGCGAGACTTTCGGCATATCACTCGATCCGTTACAACACGGTCGTTACTAAGATAGTCCCCAGACCCTATGATACTTGTAATCTCGCCGATTCTATCTCGGTAGGAGGAAATAAGAACTTTAACGTAGTTTCTCCCAGAAAGTATACAGGTGACTTTACTATTCGTTACCTTATGCTTACCGATCCCGACGTAAAGAACGGCGGTGGATACTACGAAACCAGCTATGTTGGTATGGCAAATGCCTACCGCGAGCATCTTGTAGACACGGGAGTTCTCACTCATCTTACAGCAGACGACATAAAGGAGGATATTCCTCTTTACATCGAAACCTTCGGTACTATCGAAACGGTTGAGAAGTTTATGTCTATTCCTTACGATACAATGAGAGTTCTTACAAGCTTTGACGACGTAAGAACAATGTACAAGGAGCTTTCTGCGACGGGAATAACCAACGTTAACTTTGTTCTTACCGGATACGGCAAGGGCGGAATGACTAACGATCAGGTTCCCTATAAGCTTGATTGGGACAACTCGGTAGAGAAGGATCTGAAGTTTGAGGATCTTTTGGAATACGCAAAGCAGGAAGACTTTGGTCTTTATCCCGACTTTGACTTCGTATTTGCGGCAGACGATGAGCTTTTCGATGGCTTTACCAAGATGTCCCACGCTGTAAAGACTGTTGATGACCGTTACACAAGTAAACGTCAGTACAGTGCTACAAGACAGACATACGTTAACTACTTCGAGCTTGCTATTTCTCCTGCATACTTTAGCCGCTTCTACGAGAAGATAACTAAAAAATATTCACATTATAGCCCCATTGGAATTTCGGTATCCACTATGGGTGATTACCTCAATTCCGACTTTGATGAGGATGAGCCTTACAGCCGCGAGGAGTCTAAGGACTTCGTCCAGGATGCGTTCAGCTATTTTGATGAGCATTACAGCAACGTAATGACATCGGGCGGAAACGCTTACACATGGAAATATGTTGATTATATTACCGACATTTCTATCGACTCCAGCCGTCATGCACGTTCTGCTGCAACCGTTCCTTTCCTTGGAATCGTTCTCCACGGATACGTTCAGACTGCGGGAACAGCGGTAAATATGGAGGGTAATATTGATTACGCTATCCTTCGTTCCATAGAGAATGGCGCTTCCTTGAAGTTCATACTTTCTTATCAGAATACCGAGCTTCTTAAGGAAAATCAGAGCACCAGTGATTACTATTCGGTACGTTACGACATTTGGTTTGAAGAGCTTGTATCCCGTTACAATGAGATAAACGAGGCGCTTCACGACGTACAGATCAGCACTATCACTAAGCATACGTTCATTGAGGGTTACAGAATCCCCAGTGCTAACGAAATAGTTCAGGATTCTCAGTCCCAGCTCATGGATGCTATCCAGCAGGAGATCGAGGATGCTGCGGCAAATAAGGAGGCTCTCAGGGTTGTTCTCCAGACCGTAAGAAAGAATCTCTTGGCTTGGAACGCTTACGTTGCAGAGGCTAACGAAAATACTGCTGCTGCGGTTTACGCGCAGAAGGCTGAAAAGCTTCAGGCAGTAAAGACCGCTCTTGCTGCTATTGATGTCGCTGAAGAGGCTGTTGCCGCTGCTGAGGCTGCAATCAAGGCTGCTGAAGAGGCAGAAAAGGAGACCGATGAGGATACTCCTGCAAATGAAGCAGAGGGCGAAGAGAAGGTTGAAGAGCCTACTCTCGATCAGATACTCGCTGACGCTAAGGCTGCTAAGGAGAGCGCACTTGAGGCGTTCAAGACAGCTTACGATGAGTACAAGGCTGTTTCCAAGCAGGCTATGGCAATAGCTGAGGAGTATATCGAAAAGTACACCTACGCTAAGGAAAACTTTGTGAAGCTCGGGGAAAATCAGGCTTACACCGCAGAGATTCGCGCAGAGCTTGAGGTGATTCTTACTGACGTAGCAGATGATTACAGCGCACTTGTTGATCTCGCTAAGGCTATTAAGTCTGCTAAGGAGGATGCAAGCGTGGTAGCTGCTGAGAAGCAGTACGCAGAGCTTCTTGGAATTGGCGCTGATGAGGAAGAGGTAGTAGAGAAGGTTGAGTCCGCAAAAGAGTTCAACAAGTATGCTGCTGCAACTAACTCCATCGTTTATGAGCGTTATTCCAACGGAAAAGAGTTCATTCTCAATTTCAATAACTACGCTGTAAGAGTTGAATTCCACGGCGTGGTATACACCATAGATGCATATGGTTACATTGTTATAAGCTAAGAAAGGAGAGGTTAAATGACACAGAATGTTGAATTGAAAAAGATAACTAAAAAGAAAAAAGTAGCCTCTCTTGACAAGAAAAAGGCGCGCGCAGGTTGGATTTTCGTTCTGCCGTTCCTTATAGGCCTTGTGCTGATATACATACCGATAATCTATGATTCTATCAGCACCAGCCTTTTGTTCCGTGACAAGGATCCCGTAACAGGTGCATTTAGATACACCTTTGCGGGATGGGAATCCTATTATAAAGCCTTTACAGCATCAGTAGAGGGACTTGACTTCCTTGAGGTGCTTATTCAGGGCGTAAGTGATATGATCCTTGACATCCCCATGATCCTCCTGTTCTCGCTGTTTATGGCGGTTCTTCTTAACCAGAAGATGGTAGGCCGTGCGGCATTCAGAGCGATATTCTTCGTTCCCGTTATACTTTCTACGGGTATTATGAATTCGCTTGGAGGAAGCGTTATGGATAACTATATGGGCTCCACCTCCGGTATTAACGACGGCTCGGGTCAGGATGCTGCCAGCAACATAGTTTCGGCTATGGACGTTCAGCAGCTCTTCTCGGGCATGGCTATCGGAGACGGAATGCTTACATACGTAACCGACGCGATCAACCGTATTTATGATATTGTAAACCGTTCAGGTGTACAGATGCTTATATTCCTTGCGGGTCTTCAGTCTATTTCTCCTGCTATCTATGAGTCGGTGCAGATAGACGGCGCGACCGCTTGGGAGACCTTCTGGAAGATAACCTTCCCGATGATAAGCCCTATGATTCTGGTAAATGCGGTATATACCGTAATCGACTCCTTTACGTCGGATAGTGCGGTAATGCAGTACATCGAGAATGCTAGGATCAAGCTTGAGTACGGTGATGCAATATCCACGGCAATGTCTTGGATATACTTCCTTGTGGTTATCGGAATACTCGGATTGGTAGCGGCTGTGCTTTCTGCATACGTCTTCTACCAGAAGAAGAACTAAAGGAGGTGTGGCGTAATGAATGCTGAAAAAATTCAGGCTCAGCCTAAGGTTCGCAAAGAAACCAAGAACAAAATCAGAGTAGATTTTGAAAGAACACCTCTTAAGGAGCGTTTGAAGGCAAAGATCCTCTCGGGCTTCTTCCTCAAGAAGATAGCTTGGGCTCTTGTTAGATACGTGCTCCTCGTGGGAATTGCTTACATAGTATTGTTCCCATTCTTCTCAAAGATCGCCGCATCCTTTATGGATAAGGTAGACCTTATTGACTCTCAGGTAAGACTTATACCTAAGAATTTCTCGGTAAAGATATATAAAGAGCTGTGGATAGAAAAGGATTATCTCAAGGCGTTTGGTAACACCCTGATGCTTTCGGGAATAACCGCTATTATCCAGACCTTTATATGTAGCTTTATAGCTTACGGATTTGCAAAGTTTAAGTTCAAGGGCAACAAGCTGTTGTTCGGTTTGGTGCTTCTTACCATGATAATTCCTCACCGTACCATCGGTGCTGCAATGCAGCTGGCATTCAAGAACTTCGATTTCTTCGGACTTTTTGGATTCCTTGAGGGCGGCGGAATCAACTTCTTTGGAATTAAGCTTACAAACTCCGCTCTTTCGTCCTTTAACGTATTCCCTGATAAGACTATTGCGGGCATCAGATTCGGCGAAATATTTACCGCTGACGGTATCAATATGCTGAACTCTTACGCTCCCTTCATAGTTCTTTCGCTTACGGGTCTTGCGTTTAAGAACGGTCTGTATATATTCCTGCTCCGTCAGTTCTTTATGGGCGTACCCGATGAGCTTGAGGAGTCTGCATATATAGACGGATCGGGCGTATTCCGTACCTTCTTTACAATTATTCTTCCTTTGTCGGTTCCTATGATGATAACAGTATTCCTGTTCTCCTTCTCTTGGAGCTGGACGGATAACTTCTACACCGGTGAGACAATGTTCTTCTCCAGTGCTAAGAAGGCTCCCTATTTGTTGACCTCCTTTATAAAGGATACTCAGACAAGTATCCCGATTACCCTGAAGGATGACAACTTTATAGGACTTGATCTTTACATTGCTACCATTAGAAATACCTCCGGACTTATGGTTATTGCACCTCTGGTTGTAATGTACCTGTTCTGTCAGAAGTATCTCGTACAGGGTATCGAAAGATCGGGACTTACTGCGGACTAATATTTTATATCTGCAAAAAAGAGGTTGTCGCGCTTGCGCGACAACCTCAATTTTTTTGTTCAACCACTTGAAAAAATACGTGTTATATGGTACAATATAATAAAGATTTTTCAGGGAGAAAACAAATGCAAAGAAAACCTTTGAATACATATAATAGAAATCAAAGATGGCCTGGCCCCATGTATTGGATGATACTTTTCGTCACACTTGTGCTTTTGGTGTCACTTACTATGACGTTCTTCGTAGCCCTTGTGGTTACGAGAGACGAAAAGGAAAACAAGGGGCCCGACGGCGGAGATTCTACCGAGGGAATTGTAAATATCACCACAACTCCCGGTGATAAGACGGGAATTGTTCTTCCGTCTGCGACTGTATTGGGCGATTATTTGAGCGCGGATGCGGCAGAATTTGCGCAGATAGAGGGAATAACCTCTGAGGCGGCAGTTCTTGTTGAGGTTGGCTCCAAGACCGCGGTAGCAGGTAAAAACGCTGACGTGGTGATCCACCCTGCGTCGATGACCAAGGTAATGACGCTTCTCATTGCTTGTGAGAATTTGACCGACCCCAACGAGCTTTTGACAGTAAAGCAGGAGATGCTTGATCGCAGAACTCAGCTTGACGGCTCGGGCGAGCTGGTAGATAATACCACTGTTATGGATGTCGAGGGATATACTGAGAGTATTCAAATGGTAGGCCTGTCGATTACTGTTGAGGATGCTCTGTATCTTATAAATTACCAGTCCGACACGGTTGCTTGTCTTATGATAGCAGAGAAGATTGCGGGAAGCGAGGCGGAGTTCGTCAAGCTTATGAATAAGAAGGCACAGGAGATCGGGCTCACAAAGACTAATTTCGTTAACTGTACGGGACTTACAGAGGTTACCGGTGAATACAACACCACTACCTGCAGAGAGATGGCGGCAATAATGAACTGCGCACTTAACAATGCAGTTGCAAAGAAGATAATTTCTTCTACCTCCAAGTACTATGCAGACGTTTACTCCGACGGTCAGGCAACAGGGTACACCATTCCGTTCTTTGCAGATTGGCACAACAGAGCGGCGCGCTTGAACGGTAACGTTAAGGCAGGCAAGGTGACTATCCTCGGCGGAAAGACAGGCTATGAGGATATTCCTACCTCCTGCTTTATAACATACGGAACAAGCTCTGCTAACGGCAAGACCTATATTTGCGTTATCGTTGGACGACTTATTGACTCAGAAAATCCTATTGTTGTGAATGCCAAGGGCACCGAGGACACTCGTTCTATCTATAAAAATTATGCAAAATAAAAATACGCTTATGATATGCGGTGCATATCATAAGCGTTTTTGTTTTGTCAAATAGAAGCGATAAATTTGAGGAATGCCTCGTATCCCTCGGGGGTGCACTTGTAAACGCCTGCGTCCTCAAGCACGCGCTCGAAGGTGCGGCCGATCTCCTTCTTGATTATCTCCTCGGTGTTCTCAGGGGTGAACTGATAGTTGTTCTTGAACTTTTCGAACCACTCCTTGTGCTTTGCGATGTTCTCATCCTCTGCAAAGTCCTTACCCTTGGCGATAAAGTCGCACATAATTGCGATCTCGTCACGAAGTCTTGCAGGAAGAACTGCAAGTCCCATAACCTCAATAAGACCTATGTTTTCTTTCTTGATGTTATGTACGTCAGCGTGGGGGTGATAAAGTCCCAGAGGATTCTCCTCGGTGGTGATGTTGTTACGAAGGACCAGATCAAGCTCAAGCTTGCCATCGCGGGTACGAGCGATGGGGGTTATGGTGTTGTGAGGCTCGCCGTCGGTTTCTGCAAATACGTAAGCGTCAGCGTCGGTGTAGCCCTTCCAAGCGTTGAGTATCTTGTCAGCAAGCTCAACAAGGCTTGCCTTATCGTCACTGCGAAGTCTGATTACCGACATGGGCCAGTTAACGATACCTGCCTCTACGTTCTCAAAGCCCGAAAATTCGATCTCTGTGTCCACGGGAGCCTTTGCCATAGCGAATACGTAGTTACCGCCCTGAGTGTGATCGTGGGAAAGAATAGAGCCTCCTACGATGGGCAGATCGGCGTTAGAGCCAAGGAAGTAGTGAGGATACTGCTCAACGAAGTCGAGAAGTCTCTCAAAGGTGCCACGCTCTATCTTCATAGGAGTATGCTCACCCGAAAGAACTATGCAATGCTCGTTGTAGTAAACGTAAGGGGAGTACTGCATATACCACTGCTTGCCTGCGAGAGTGGTGGGGATCAGGCGAAGGGTCTGACGTGCAGGTCTGCCTGCGTTACCCTCGAATCCCTCGTTCTCAGGGCAGAGAAGGCACTTGGGATATCCGCTCTGGGGCAGAAGCTTTGCCGCCGCGATAGCCTTGGGGTCCTTCTCGGGCTTGGAAAGGTTTACGGTGATATCAAGCTCACCGTACTTTCCGTCATAGGTCCACTTAAGGTCCTTTGCTACACGGTAGGTGCGGATATAGTCGCTGTTGCGGCAGAGGGCGTAGAAATAATCTGTAGCCTCCTTGGGAGATTTTGCATAGAGCAACTTGAATTTAGCGATAACCTCGCTGGGACGGGGAGTAAGGATTCCCATCAGCTTGGTGTCAAAGAGATCGCGATATACAACGCTGTTGCTCTCAAGCAGACCCTTTTCTGCGGCATAGTCGCAAAGGTCGGAGAGGATCTTCTCAAGGGGAGCCTCCTCCACAGCCTCAGTAGGCTCGATATATTCGCCAACTCCGAGAGCCGACATAAGCGAGTTGGTCATATAAATTCTATCCTCTTCGCAGATAAGCTCTGCCTTGAGGGCGTAATTTACTAATTGCTTTATTTTTATCGAAACGTTTTCCATATAAAAAGGCTCCTTTTCTTTATTCTTCCTTAATTATATCACTTAATTGTCCTTATGTCAAAGGTATTTTTGTTTTTAGGTTGACAATTCTTCGTATAGATGCTAAAATATAAGACGTATTACCGTTTGTGAGGTGTGAAATGTCAGATTGCTGTGAAACAAGAATAAAAATACGCTCCGAGCTTTACGAGGTCGAGGCTTCGCTCTTTAGCGGAGAGGTTTCCGACGAGGAATTCTTTTCTTCGGGAAACGAAGGAGAGGTAGAGGCGGATATCGTTGAGATAAATTCCTTGGGCCGTTTGATCGACGACGGCGAGAGAGTGACGGTCAGCTACGAGGAAACCGAGGCAACGGGAATGGACGGCTCGTCCACGTCTGTATCCTTTCTTAAGAAGGAGCCTGAGGTAGTTACTATGACCCGTGACGGCGTGGTTTCGGCTACTCTGGTGTTTGAGGAAGGGAAGCGTCATCATTGTATCTACAAGACTCCCTTTATGCCCTTTGAGGTGTGCGTCAGCACCAAGAAGGTGGTAAACACCATAGAAATCGACGGAAATCTCGAGCTTGACTACGTGGTTGAGATACGCGGAGCTAAGGCGGAGCGCACTAAATTCAAAATGCAGTTGCTTAAATAAAAAAGGCGGGATTTTCCCGCCTTTTCTTTATAAAAAATCCCTCGCTTTTGCGAGGGATTTTAAATTATTTAAGCATAGATGCAAGAGCCTCAGCCGCTGCATTCAGCGCCTCGTCGGTCTTGGATGCGTCCTTACCGCCTGCCATTGCGCTGTCGGGGCGTCCGCCGCCCTTGCCGCCTGTAATTGCCGCTACTGCGCCAACAAGCTTACCGGCGTGTGCGCCTGCCGCAACCGCGTCCTTACCTGCAACTGCAATGAAGTTCAGCTTGTCTGCTGCTGCTACTGCAAGAACTGCAACGGTGTCAGCGTGGTTTGCCTTGATATCGTCAGCAAGTGCGCGAGCCGCGTCTATCTGCATATCGCCAAGCTTTGTTGCGATAAGCTTAACAGAACCAACCGTCTGTGCGCAGGAGAGGATATCTCCAAGCTTGGAGGAAGCAAGCTTCGCGTTGAGCGCCTCGATCTCCTTACGAGCGGTGTGAAGCTCGCCCTGAAGCTGTACAGCCTTCTTAGCAAGGTCTGCGGGGTTCTGAACCTTAAGCTCGCTTGCGGTGTCTGCAATGAGAGCATCCTTATCTGCGATAAGCTTAAGAACTCCAAGACCCGTAACAGCCTCAATACGGCGTACGCCTGCGGCTACGCTGCTCTCAGAGATGATCTTGAACAGACCGATCTTGCCTGTGTTGTCACAGTGAGTTCCTCCGCAAAGCTCGGTGGAGAAGTTGCCCATCTTGACCATACGAACGGTCTTGCCGTACTTTTCGCCGAAGAGGGCCATAGCTCCGTGCTTCTTTGCGGTCTCGATATCGGTTTCCATAGTGATTATCTCGTTAGCAACGAGGATGTTAGCATTTACAAGTCCTTCAACCGCTGCAAGCTCCTCGCTTGTAAGAGCTGCAAAGTGAGTGAAGTCGAAGCGGCAGATGTCCTCGCTTACGAAGGAGCCTGCCTGCTCTACGTGGCTGCCAAGAACAGTGCGGAGAGCCGCCTGAAGAAGGTGAGCCGCAGAGTGATTGCGCTTGATAGCGTTACGGCGAGCATCAAGAATATCAGCGGTAACCTTGTCGCCTACCGAGATCTTGCCCTCTGCAACGGTACAAACGTGAATATAAACGCCGTCGGTCTTCTTGGTGTCGTAAACTCTTGCAAGGAAGCCGTCTGCATAGATGGTTCCTGTGTCGCCTACCTGACCACCGCCCTCTCCGTAGAAGGGAGTACGGTCGAGAATTATGGAGCAATCGCCCTCGTTTACGCTGTCAACGCTTCCTGCATCTGTGAGGATAGCGATTACCTTAGCGTCGCTCTTATAGTCGGTGTAGCCTGTGAATTCGGTCTTGGGAAGGTCGGAAAGGAGAGACTTGGAGGACTCGTCCCAGCCGCCAATATTTGCTCTTGCCTCTCTTGCGCGCTTCTTCTGAGCGGTCATAAGAGCAGAGAAGGTCTCTTCGTCGATGTTGAGGTTGCTCTCAGCTGCGATCTCACGGGTGAGGTCGATGGGGAAGCCGAAGGTATCGTAAAGCTTGAATACCTCTTCGCCCGAGATAACGTCAGCGTTGTCAGCCAAAGCGCCTCTGATAAGGTCGGAGAGAATGGAAAGTCCTGCGTCGATAGTAGCATCGAAGCGATCCTCCTCCATAGAAATTACCTTAAGGATATAATCTTTCTTCTCCTCAAGCTCGGGGTATGCGCCCTTGCTCTCGTTGATAGAGGTGGTTACGGTCTCTACAAGGAAGGGACGGTCGATACCGAGAAGCTTACCGTGACGGCAAGCGCGGCGGATTATTCTACGAAGAACGTAGCCTCTGCCCTCGTTGGAGGGGATAACGCCGTCGGATATCATAAACATTGCGCTTCTGGAGTGGTCGGTAATAACTCGGATAGAGATATCGTCGTTCGCCTCGTCGCCGTACTTCTTGCCCGAGATCTGGCAAACGTTGTCTATTACCTTACGAATGGTGTCAACCTCGAACATGTTGTCAACGCCCTGCATAACGCAAGCGAGACGCTCAAGACCCATACCTGTGTCTATGTTCTTCTGAGCAAGCTCGGTGTAGTTGCCATTTCCGTCATTGTTGAACTGAGAGAATACGTTGTTCCAGATCTCCATAAATCTGTCGCAATCGCATCCGGGCTTACAGTCGGGAGAGCCACAGCCGTACTTAAGACCTCTGTCGAAATAGATCTCGGAGCAGGGACCGCAGGGACCCGAGCCGTGCTCCCAGAAGTTATCAGCCTTGCCAAGACGCACGATGTGCTCCTCGGGAACGCCTATCTTGTTCTTCCAGATAGCATAAGCTTCCTCGTCGTTTTCGTAGATAGAGGGCCAGAGAAGATCAGAGGGGATCTCAAGAGTTTCGGTAAGAAACTCCCATGCCCACGGAATAGCCTCGTCCTTGAAGTAATCTCCAAAGGAGAAGTTTCCAAGCATCTCGAAGAAGGTACCGTGTCTTGCGGTGTGTCCTACACGCTCAAGGTCGGGTGTACGGATACACTTCTGGCAGGTGGTAACTCTGTTACGAGGGGGTATTTCCTCGCCTGTGAAGTATTTCTTCATAGGAGCCATACCCGAGTTTATCAAAAGAAGGGATTTGTCATTGATAGGAACCAGCGGAAAAGAGGGAAGTCTCAGATGTCCCTTGGATTCAAAGAACGCCAGATACTTTTCGCGCAGATCGTTAAGCGATGTCCATTGCATATAAAAAAGCCTTGCCTTTCTAAAATAATATATCATCTTATTATATCACCTAAAGCATTTGATGTCAATGGCTTCTTGTATTGAAATAGAAGAAATATTTTCATAAAGTCACCTTTGGCATCATATAGATGTGGTAGAAAATCAGTTTGGGAGGAATCGCTATGTTCGTATATTCATTAAGGGCGAGCACGCTTAAATTTTTTGCGGTGGTATGCGTGGCTCTTACTGCGCTTATTACTATGATAACCTTTATCCCCGGATACGACGGAGGGGAGCTTGGCTATATTACTACGGGAAACCAAAAGGAGATAAACTACGACAAGATAAAGACTAATGAGGACAGGGTAAATTTTCTTGCCCAGTTCGGCTGGCAGGTGGGCTCAGAGCCGGTTGAAACGGCTGAGATAGTTATTCCCTCGGAATTTGATAAGATCTTTATGGGCTACAACGAGATACAGAAGCGTCAGGGACTTGAACTTTCGAAATATAAAAACAAGAGCGTTACTCGTTATACATACGAGGTGAAGAATTACGAGGGCGAGGAGGGTAAGGTCTACGCTAACGTGATAGTTTATCGAAACAAGGTAATTGGCGGTGATATCTGCTCTGCCGACGTAAACGGCTTTATTCACGGCTTTGAGAAGCAATAAAATTATGCACAAAAAAAGACGAGTACGCTTGTACTCGTCTTTTTTTATTTAGTTCTTTGCCATTTCGCGGCGTTTCTTCATTACCGCCTTCATACGCTCCTCGTTGTTGAGGATCTTCTTGCGAAGACGTATGGACTTGGGAGTTACCTCGATAAGCTCATCGTCGGTGATGAACTCGATAGCTTCCTCAAGAGTGAAGATAACGGGAGGAGTAAGCAGAAGCTTCTCGTCTGCACCTGCAGAACGGATAGCGGTAAGCTGCTTCTTCTTGCAGGGGTTTACTGCGATATCGTCGTTCTTGGGGTTCTCACCAACTATCATTCCTTCATATACAGGGGTCTGGGGACCTACGAAGAGATTTCCTCTCTCCTGAGTGTTGTAAAGACCGTAACGGGTGGTCTCACCAGTTTCGGAAGCAACGAGAGAGCCTGTAAATCTCATTATTACCTCTCCACGATAGGGCTGATAGCCGTCGAACAGAGAGTTCATTATTCCCTCGCCGTGAGTTGCGGTAAGGAACTCGGAGCGGTAGCCAAAGAGGCATCTGGAGGGAATGGAGTATTCGATTCTCATACGGCTTCCAACGGGGTTCATCTCGAGGAGATCGCCCTTGCGCTGACCGAGCTTTTCAACTACTGCGCCAACGTATTCGGAGGGAACGTCAAGAGTTACTCTTTCCATAGGCTCGCACTTAACTCCGTCGATATCCTTGAAGAGAACTCTGGGGTTAGAGCAGGTCATCTCATAGCCCTCGCGACGCATGGTCTCGATAAGAATAGAGAGGTGCATTTCGCCTCTGCCTGCAACCTTGAACTCATCGGTGGTGTCACCGTCCTCAACGCGCAGGGAAACGTCCTTAAGAAGCTCCTTGTAAAGTCTGTCGCGGAGCTGACGGGAGGTAACGAACTTACCCTCCTTACCTGCGAAGGGGCTGTCGTTTACAGCGAATGTCATTTCAAGGGTAGGCTCACTAACCTTTACGAACTCGAGGGGCTCGGGAGCGGCAAGGCTGGTTATGGTATCACCGATGGTGATGTTTTCAGCACCCGAGAAGCATACGATATCTCCTACCTTTGCGTTCTCAACGGGTACTCTTACAAGACCGTCTATCTGGAAAAGCGCAACTATCTTGGTTCTCTTGGGAGCGCTGCCTGTGTGGTAGTTGCAGATATAAGCCTCCTGATTGGTACGGATAGCGCCACGCTCGATTCTTCCGATACCGATTCTTCCCACGTACTCGTTGTAGTCGATGGAGGAAACGAGGAGCTGAAGCTCGCCGTTCTCATCTCCCTCGGGAGCGGGAATGTAGTCCATTATCTTATCGAAGAGGGGAAGGAGGTCGGTTCCGGGAACGTCGGGGTCCTCGGTTGCCGTTCCTGCTCTGCCCGAGCAATAGAGAATGGGGCTGTCAAGCTGCTCGTCGGAAGCGTCAAGATCGAAGAGAAGCTCAAGGATCTCGTCCTCAACCTCGCCAAGACGCGCATCGGGCTTGTCTATCTTATTTATAACTATGATAACTCTGTGGTTGAGCTCAAGAGCTCTCTGAAGCACGAAACGGGTCTGGGG
>JAZQVZ010000085.1:0-20468 GCA_045632105.1 Eubacteriales bacterium
TCGTGGGAATGTTCGTTTCCTTCTTCATCGACCCCATCTTCTATCTGACTATGGGTACTCTCCCCCACGTAGCAGTAAGAGCGGCTATAAAGCTTCTCACCCTGCCCATCACTATGGGCATAGGCTACGAGCTTATCAAGCTTGCGGGAAGATGCGACAATCTCTTCACCCGTATTATCTCGGCTCCCGGTCTTTGGCTTCAGAGAATAACCGTGCTCGATCCCAGCGACGATATGATCGAATGCGCTATCACCGCATTCAAGGAGGTAATTCCCTCCGACGAGAGCGACAACTACTAAAAAAGCTTTCTGCCCTTGGGCAGAAAGCTTAATATTCAGTTAGCCATCTCAAGGGCGCGATAGCGCTCGTAATAAAAGAGATACTGCTGAGCTATACCCGCATATATACCGAAGGTCTGCCAGCCAAGCTCGGTCTGGCTCTCGCCGAAATATTTTGCGGCTACGCGCTTTATCCATACGTCCACGGGAAAGGCGTTGTACTTTCCAAATCCAAAGAGTAGCGCACAGCAGGCTACCTTTCGACCAATTCCCTTTACAAGACACAAAGCGTCTATGGCGCGCTCAATATCCTGCTCCGCCATTATACCCTCGATAGAAAGGCTTCCGTCAAGATATCTTGACACCGCGTCGTATATGTACTTTGCGCGAAAGCCTGTCTTAAGCTCAAAAAGTCCGTCTACGCCGAGCGCTTCAATAGCTCTCGCATCGGGAAATGCGCAAAGCGAGGATCTTCCCGAAAGATGCGCAGACATCTCAGGGGGCATATCCACAGGCTGACCGCAACGAGCGCTAAGCGCCTCGATTATCTTCTTTATTCGCGGAATATTGTTGTTCTGCGAGATAATAAACGAGATGATCGCCTCAAAGGGCTCCTGAGCAAGTATTCTTATTCCCTCTCCGTAGGCTACCGCCTCGGCAAGAGCGGAATTATCACAGTTGCGCAGGATATCCTCACCGATCGCATCGTAGTCACGCTCTATATCGAGATATTTTTTCCATATCTCCTCAAAATCTCTGCGGTCGCTTCCGTAGATATACACGGTCTGCCCGTCCTGAGCAAAGGACACAACGCGGCCGTAAGCCACACCCGAAAATTCCGTTTCGTGACGGCTGTTCTCTACGGGATCAAAGCGAAAGCATTGACCGCAATCAAATATTTTTCCTACGTCAAAATTTTTGACACCCTCTATTTCAAGATAAGGGAGGTTCCCCTCTCTTCGTTCGATGATATTCACTGTATACCTCTGAAAAATTACTTCGGGTATATTCTAACACAAAAGCACGAAAATTTCAAGTATTAAACTTTGGAGAAATAAATGGATACTATCTATACCATACCCGTCAACGAGGCGTTTGAGGCCTCTGCTGCCGACAACTCCTGCGGCTGTCCCTTCTGCGCACTCTACAACAAGCTTGAGGACGACGAGCTTGAGCTTATTCTCGGCGCGTCCATGATGGAGCCTGACGTAAGAATAAAGACCAATAAAGAAGGCTTCTGCCGTACTCATTACGATATGATGTTCCAGAAGAAGAACCGTCTTGGAATGGCGCTCACCCTTGAGAGCCACCTGCACGAGCTCTCCGAGGAGATCAAGGACAAGCCCTTGGTAAAGATAGGCGAGCGCCCCATAAAGCGCATAAACGCTCTTGAAAACAGCTGCTATGTCTGTCGCAGAATAGAATTCAACTTTGAGCACATGATAGAAACCGCGGTTATCCTTTGGGACAGTGACGAGGAATTCGCGCCTAAGCTTCAGGCTCAGCCCTATTTCTGTCTGCCCCACTACCGCAGATTTTTGGAATACGCTTCAAAGCGCCTTGGCAAAAAACAGTACACTGAATTTGAAAAGCAAGTATCGGGTATAGTAAACAGCTATATCGCCACGCTGGAGGAGGATATAAGCTGGTTCTGCAAAAAGTTCGACTACCGATATGATGCCGAGCCCTGGTACAACTCCAAGGATTCGGTAGAGCGCTCTATGAAATTTTTGAGAAGCGACCTTCACAAAACTCCCCAAAAGAAAAAACCTCTTTACAATCAATAAATCTCCCACGAAGGAATATAATTATATGATAGACTTACTCGATCTGCAAAAGCATTTCATTCTTACCCATCTTCACGAAGGTGACGTTGCCGTGGATTTTACTATGGGCAACGGTCACGACACTGAGTTCCTCTCCAAAACCGTTGGAGAGCAGGGACACGTTTTCGCCTTCGACGTTCAGGAGCAGGCGCTTGCATCCACCTCTGAAAACCTTAAGAAAGCAGGCTGCCCCGACAATTACACCCTTATTCTCGACTCCCACCACAACGTAAAGAAGTACGTTGACGTACCGATAAAGGCTGGAATGTTCAATCTCGGATATCTGCCCGGAAGCGACAAAAAGGTGACTACCATGCGCTCTACCACCTTGCCCGCTATTGAGGCGGCAATAGACCTTATGGATAAGGACGCTATCATTCTCGTTGCCGTTTATCCCGGTCACGAGGAGGGCGATGCTGAGGGCAAGCTTATATGCGAGTACCTCTCCTCTCTCTCAAGATATAAGGTATGCGCTACGAGAATCAACATTCTCAACTCGCCAACCTCACCCTTCTTCATTATCATAGAAAATAAACCGTAAGGCAGGCATATTATGAATCAGGAAGAAAACAAGACCGAAATGCTGTCCGAAGAGGAGCTTCAGATACTGCAGGCGACCCAAGAGGGCGAGATAGACAGAAGCACTCTCGAGCCCTATGACAACTCCGACGCAGCGATAGCTAAAAGGTTTGTAAAAAAGCATAAGCTTTCTACGATAGTAGTTATAATTACCACTCTTATCCTCACCGCGGTTATAGGCGTTCTCTCCTTTATGCTGGTAAAGGAGCTTAAGAACAGACCCTCCACCAAGGATTTTTCGGTAACCCTTATCGCGGGAAGCTCTTCACAGGAGTATGAGATCAAGTATAAGTCGGCTATGATTGGCGGAGAATTCTATATGGATATGCGAAAGATAGCAAACTTTATGGATCTTGTAGTCAGCGGCAGCAACGGAAGCTTGAAATTCACAAGTCCCGATAATGCTGACACTACATACAATGATACTACCTACGTAAGATTTGAAAACGGCGCTAACACGGCTACCATCAACGGTGTCCGCGTAAAGCTTGGCGGCGTAGCGAAAATAGAGAACGGAGAATGCCTCGTTCCCTACTCCTTCATCGAAAAGCTCTTTACAAGCTCTGTGGTCAACGGCTCTTCAAGCGTAAGAACCAAATTTTCAAATCAGGATAACACCGTGATAATTCGCCGAGTTTCATACGAAAACGGGGATCTTCTTCCCTTGGTATTCTCTGCGGACGGTTTTGAGCTTGCGGAGGATATACAGATGGCAAACTATAAAAAGCTCTATCCCGATGTACCGTCGGCTTGCGTTAAAATGACCCTCTTAGTAAACAAAAACAATCCCCTCGGCAGCGAATATGCGCCTGAGGGATTGTTTTCTTTAAATAAGCTGGATTGTCCTACGGTTGAGGACAGAAGCTTTGAGATGGTTTATGAGGCAGCCCTGTCATTGAACGCGATGCTGAACGCTCTTGAGGCAGATCTCGGCACCTCTGAAAGAGTGCTGGTGACCAGCGCATACCGTTCCTACGAACGCCAGGAATACCTTTTCCACAAGTACGTATCCGACGAGATGGCAAAAGGAAAAAATGAAACGGAAGCTATTGCAGAGGTGGCAAAAACATCGGCGCGCCCCGGAGAGAGCGAGCATCAAAGTGGACTTTGCGTTGACCTTATCGAGCCCGGCAAGCTTGAACTTACCACATCATTCGAGCAAAGCGCGGCATTTAAGTGGCTGTCCGAAAACGCGCACAAATACGGCTTTATACTTCGCTATCCTCAAGACAAGAAAGCTATCACCGGATATGAATACGAGCCCTGGCACTACAGATTTGTAGGAATCGACGCAGCAACTGTAATATATGAGGACGGTATCTGCTTGGAGGAATATTTGTCTAAATATTAATAAAAGTAAACAACTATATACAACAAGAAATATGCCCTTTGGTTTAAATCTTCTGGAAATAGCAAATTCCGCATTTGTACGCAACCTAAGGTTGCAAAAAAGTTAAAAGTATAGTTGCTTTATTTTTAGGAAAAATTATGATATTATATATGTGTAATAAATTATAAATTGAGATAAGGAGATCTTATTATGTGTGGAATCGTTGGTTACACAGGTTCAAAAAATTGTCTTCCTATCCTTATTGAAGGGCTTAAAATGCTTGAATATCGCGGCTATGACTCTGCTGGAATAGCCTTTCTTGACGGAAAGTCCATAAAAACTCTCAAGTCTTGCGGAAAGATTGCCAATCTTGAGGAGCGTCTTTTGTCTTATCCAATAACAGAATCACACAGCGGAATCGGGCACACCCGTTGGGCTACCCACGGTGCCCCCTCTGATATAAATTCTCATCCCCACTCTACCGAAAAGCTTTCTATGGTTCATAACGGAATCATCGAGAACCACGCGGAAATAGAAGCTATGCTTGTTGAGAAGGGATACAGCTTTGCTTCCGAAACCGATACCGAGCGCGGAGCAAAGCTCGTGGATATGTTCTACACCGAAAGCGGCTCACCTGTAAAGGCGCTGTTTGAGGCCGCAAAGATCATCAAGGGATCCTTTGCATTCGGCGTAATGTTCGCCGACCATCCCGGAAAGATCTTTGCCATAAGAAATGACAACCCTCTTATAATTGCAAAGGACGTTCTCGGCGCATTCCTTGCATCCGACATTCCCGCGGTACTTCCCTACACCAAGGAATATTGCAGAATGGACGAGGGCATCGTTGCCGAGCTTTCCTCCACCGAGATTAAATTTTACAACAGCGAAATGTCTACCGTTGAGCAGAGCTTTGAGATCGCAGTGTGGGATCCCGAGCAGGCAAAGAAGGGTGGATTCCCTCACTTTATGATCAAGGAGATACACGAGGAGCCTAAGGCGCTTGAAAGCACCGTAGAGCGCAGACTTAAGAACTCTCTGCCCTACTTCGACGAAAAGTTTCCCTCAGACCTTCTTCTCGAAAACGTTGAGGATATCCAAATCGTGGCTTGCGGAACCGCAATGCACGCAGGTCTTGTTGGAAAATACATTATCGAAAAGCTCGCAAGGATCCCCACCAACGTGGAGATCGCAAGTGAATTCAGATATCGTAATCCCATTCTCAGAAAGAATACCCTCGCAGTATTCCTTTCTCAGTCGGGCGAGACCGCAGATACTCTGGCTGCCCTCAGATATGCAAAGAACGCGGGTGTTCCCACCCTTGCGATCGTAAACGTATTCGGATCTTCGCTGGCGCGTGAAGCTGATTTCGTACTCTATACAATGGCAGGGCCCGAGATAGCAGTAGCAAGCACCAAGGCATACAGTGTTCAGTGCGCTATGCTCTATCTTTTCGCCGTGCATATGGCAACAATAAAAAATACCATCTCCAACGAGATGGCAACCGACATCTGCGAAAAGCTTCTTGGCGAGCTTCCCTCGGCTATCTCCGAGACCCTTAAGCTTAATGAAACTATCCGCGATCTTGCAATAAAAATATCCGATGCAGAGCATATCTTCTACATCGGAAGAGGTATAGACTATTATCTTTGCGTTGAAGCATCGCTCAAGCTCAAGGAGATCTCCTATATACACAGCGAAGCGTGTGCTGCCGGCGAGCTTAAGCACGGCACCATCTCTCTTGTTGAAGAAGGAATCCCCGTCGTATGCCTAATGACCGATGACTTCCTTGCAAAGAAGACCATCAGCGGTATTCACGAGGTTGTTTCCCGAGGAGCTAAGGTAACCGTTATCTGCTCCCATGAAATAGCAAAGAACCACGAGCTTCCCTCAGGAGTTGAGAAAATAATTCTCCCCTCGGTCAGCAACGTAGTTCTTCCCTTTATCACCGCAACCGCCTGCCAGCTTCTCGCTTACCACGTTTCCGCCCATAAGGGCCTTGACGTTGATAAGCCCAGAAATCTTGCAAAGTCGGTAACCGTTGAATAATTATTATCTATCTCGTCTGAAATAAAATCTCTTTTCGTGGGCATATACGCTGTGCGCAAGTCCCATAAGGACGTAAAGCGCTAAAACCGACGAGCCACCTGCGCTCAGGAAGGGCAGCGTAATTCCCACCACGGGAACCAAAGCAACGCACATAAAAAGATTTTCTGCGGTCTGGATAATGATCACTGCGGCAATTCCGCCACAGATAAGCTTACCTACCGTATCTCGTGCGGTATAGGCTATCCAGATAAGTCTGAACACCATTACAACAAGGGTAACTACAACCAAAAGTCCGCCGAGAAGTCCGAATTTTTCACATATGGTTGAGAAAATAAAGTCGGTGTGAGATGCGGGAAGCTCCTCGTATACCACTCCGCCGAAAAGCCCCTGTCCAAGCATTCCGCCCGAAGCGATGGCGTCGCGGCTCATAAGAGCCTGCATGCCAACTCCCGCGGGATCGAGCTCGGGCTGAAAACCGTAAATAATGCGGTTCTGCTGGTCGACGCGAAGCAACGTCCACAAAAGAGGAAATGCCGCCGTTACAGCAACAGCCGTGCCAAGAAAATACCACCCCGAAAGCCCTGCAAAGTAGAGCATAAAGGCTATTATTCCAAAATAGACCAGAGAAACTCCGAGGTCACCCGAGAGAAGTATCAACCCTACTATCAAGCCTGCGTGTATCGCAAGTCCAAGAAGGCTTTTGGGGTGGTTTATCGTTTTCTTGACCACGTCTATATGCTTTGCAAAGGTACACAGAAAGGTTATCTTTATAAACTCAGAGGGCTGAATGGCAATATCTATCACAGGTATACGGATCCAGCTTCTGTTTGCCGTTTCCATATTCTCTCCCGTGCTACCGAATATAAGCGTTAATACAAGCAACGCCACCGACACCGCCAGCATCACGATCGAAAATCGGTCTGCAATAAATCGGTAATCAAGATTTGCGACTATAAACAGCGCAATCATTCCTGCAAGAGTCATTGCGATCTGCATAACAAGCTTGCTTCTACCGAAGTTATCCACCGCGCCAAAAATAGTTATGATACTAATAAAAGAAAGGAGCGCCGTGCATACGAAAAGTATCGGATCCACGTGCTTAAGCCTGTCGCGAAGCGACATTCCGAACATTTTCATATTTCGACCTCCTTTTGAAAATCAAAATCTCAAAGGGGCTGTTGCATAAAAACGCAACAGCCTCTTTTTTGTTAAATTAATACTGTCTGCCCCAAACGACCATATGCTTTGCAGGCTTTCCACAGCAAGCGCAAACGTCGGAGATATGCTCCTCAACGAAGGGTATGCAACGGGACTTAACGCCACCGGTAACCTCCTTGAGCTTGTCCTCACACTCAACCTCGCCACACCACATAGCCTTGATAAAGCCGGGACGGTTCTCTGCTGCATCGAGGAACTCCTCGTAGTTGTGAGCAACGCTCATCTTCTCCTCGAGGTTCTTCTGAGCTCTCTCAAGAAGCTCATTGTGAACAGAAGCAAGAGCCTTCTCGATCTCAGCCTCAAGGTTATCAAGAGATACGAAGGTCTTCTGTCTGCTTACTCGGCTGACAAGAACGCAGGAGTTGTTTTCGATATCACGGGGACCGATCTCCAGACGGAGCGGAACGCCCTTCATCTCGTACTGGCTATACTTCCAACCGGTAGAGTTGTCGCTATCGTCAAGCTTAACTCTCCACTTGGCCGCAAGTCGCTCACGGATCTCTCCAGCCTTCTCAAGTACGCCCTCCTTGTGCTGAGCAACGGGGATTATAGCAACCTGAATAGGAGCAACCTTAGGAGGAAGAATAAGTCCGTTGTCGTCACCGTGAGTCATAATAATAGCGCCTATCATTCGAGTAGAAACGCCCCAAGAGGTCTGGTGAGGATAGCAGATCTTGTTCTCCCTGTCAGTATAGGTTATATCAAACGCTCTTGCGAAGCCGTCACCAAAGTAGTGAGAGGTACCGCCCTGAAGCGCTACGCCGTTGTGCATCATAGGCTCAATGGTGTAGGTCTCCATAGCACCTGCAAACTTCTCCTTCTCGGTCTTCTTACCCGTAATTGCGGGAATAGCGAGAGTATCACGGTAGAAGTCCTCATAGCACTTAAGCATACGCAGAGTTTCCTCACGAGCGTCTGCCTCGTTTTCGTGCATGGTGTGACCCTCCTGCCAGAGGAACTCAGAGGTACGAAGGAAAGGTCTGGTGGTCTTTTCCCATCTTACTACGTTACACCACTGATTGTAGAGCTTAGGAAGATCTCTGTAAGAGTGGATTATGTTCTTGTAGTGGTCGCAGAAAAGAGTTTCCGAGGTAGGACGAACCACAAGACGCTCAGCAAGCTTATTCTGACCGCCCATAGTTACGATAGCGCACTCGGGTGCAAATCCCGCAACGTGATCCTTCTCCTTCTGAAGAAGGCTCTCGGGAATGAACATAGGCATATAAACGTTCTCGTGACCGAGTCTCTTAAATCTCGCGTCAAGATCGCTCTGAATATTTTCCCAGATAGCGTAGCCGTAGGGACGGATGATCATGCATCCCTTAACGCCCGAATAATCTACAAGCTCAGCTTTCTTTACAACGTCGGTGTACCATTGAGCAAAATCGGTATCCATAGACGTGATCTGCTCAACCATTTTCTTATCGTTTGCCATAATATATATCCTTTCTTGGTGAAGCTAAAAAGCATAATACCGCATATTAAATATATTATAAAGCAAAAGCCCTCAAAAGTCAAGACGAAAGGCAGTATAATTTTAATAAAAATAGGTAAAATAAGACAAAATACACTTTTGGAGGAGCTATGGAGAACACTGTAAGGATACTTTCAACCAACCTTTGCGCCGCACGTAAGGAGAAGATACTCAAGACCTTAGAAGAGCGCCTGTCCAAAGGTGAAAAAACAAAGATCTTCACACCAAACACCCAAATGCTTTTAGCGGCAGAAAAGGATACCTCTCTTGCAAATCTCCTCGGGATATCCGACCTGAATCTACCCGATGGCACAGGGCTGCTCCTTGCTTCAAAAATACTTGGTGCACCGCTTCCCGAACGTATGGCAGGAATAGACGTAGCCGAAGATATTTTAAAAATTGCAGAACAGCGAGGATACTCGGTATTTTTACTTGGTGGAAAAAAGGGACGCGCACGCCGCGCCGCAAGAGTCCTTGAAGAACGCCATCCACGTCTTAAGATATGCGGCTGTCACAACGGCTATTTTTCAAAATTCGGCGAAGAAAATATTAGAGTACGGGAAATGATAGCAAGAAGCTCCCCCGATATTCTTTTCGTATGCTTTGGATTTCCCTTGCAGGAGAGATGGATAGCAGAAAACCTGCACTATCTCCCTACGGTGAAATTAGCAATAGGCCTTGGGGGCAGTCTCGACGTATGGTCGGGGAGCATCCGCCGCGCGCCGAAGATCTTTCAACAAGGAGGCATAGAATGGCTTTGGCGCACCGCCCGAGAGCCCCGTCGTATTGGTATAATTAAGGATATTCCTCTGTTTATGTACAAGGTCATAAAACAAAAAAACGGCCTTCGCAAAAGCGAAGCGCCAAGTGATGATTTTTATAATAAAAAGTGTTGAAATATTATTTTTCAATACTTTATAGAAAGATATTTTTCCCGATTTTTATATATTTTTATAAATTATTTTTTATTTTTCGACAATATCACTCAGCGATGAATTTTTCAAACGCGTGATAGTGATCATTGTCCATTTCTATGATCATTTCGTTCCAGTTAAGCTTCTTTGCAAGCAAAACACCAAGCAAACTTTTTGCATTTACGGTAAACTTAGATCCGCTCTTGAGCAATATCTTGCCCTGAAGCTTGGTTGCTATCGCAACTATCTCCTTTGCATCCTGCATAGTATCGATCTCGATGTGGTAAACGTACTTGTTATCTATACTCATTTCTAAAAACCATTCCTTTCTTGGTTTAATCATCGGGTTCCTTTCTACGCGCACATTCTACAACTTATTTATGTCTAATTTGTTACAAAAGTATATAATTTTTGTAACATTGTACAAATTTATAAAAATATTTTTGTGCAAGATTTATAAATAACAAAAAAGCCGCTAAAAAGCAGCCTTTTTGTTATTTTTTGTTTATTTTTCGTTGTATAAGCAGATACGCAAGATACCCCGCCCCGCTTATTATGGCAGCAATACCGAATATAACGATCGCTTTCAATATTTCACCCTCACTAAAGGCATCTCCGCCGAGAGTTGACATAAGAATCGAAGGCACTCTCGCCGCCGTAGTCAGCAAAATATACATAGGCACGCTGACCTCGGTAAGTCCGATAATATAGGTTATCAGATCCTTAGGAGTTCCGGGAATCAAAAAGAGCAAAAATATAGTAGCATTTCGCTTTTTCCTGTCGTTAAGAATAGGCAACGAGTCTATCTTTTCGCGAGGATAAAGCGACTCAACAAATTTTCTTCCAAATTTTCGCACCAGAAGTATCACGATCACGCTTCCAAGCGTTATTCCAACAAGGCAAAGCACAGTTCCCCACAGAGAGCCGAATATCAAGCCTGCGGCTATCTCCACCGCCTCACCGGGGATAAGAGCTATAACCACCTGTATCACGCACACGCCCATAAAAATAAGCGCGCCCGCTACCCAATGCTCTGCCGCGAAATCCTGTAATCTCTGAAGATTTCCCTCTGAAAAATAATCCTTAAGAAGAAAGGCGCCTATGACGGCAAGCACGCATATAACTGCAGATGCCACCGATATAACGGTTGCCGCATACCGTTTTGAATAATGCTTCTCTTCCTCAAAATGCTTATCCGACAGCAATTTCTTTGCTTTCTCCGCTCTTTTACCCATAGTCTGCCTCCTTCCTGCCTTTTTATATAGTATAGCATATTTTCAGCGAAAACAAAATATTTTTTCAAAATTTCTAAAAAAGCATGCCGCAAGCGGCAGGCAACTTTTATATTTTGTTTTTCTTTTGCTTCAGGATATTCAGCAGAACGTACACGCCAACCAGAGCCACGATAGACAGCGCAACTATTCCATACATAGCCGCAGGCTCTACCTTCGTATCAAAGAAATAAAGATTAACGTCAATGGCATCTCTCATACCCGTGATCACCTCAGCAGGAACTCCCACCTCAGCCATAGCGACAAAAGCGCCTCGCGTAGCGTGATTTTTCACCAACGCCGTTCCGTATGTTCCGGGCAAGAAAGAGATCACCCTTTGAAGCCCTTCTCCAAAGGTGGATATAGGCATATATGCTCCGCATATATATCCGTATCCCGTTCCAATGATGGTTCCAACGGCAGATATCTGTCCCTGAGAGGTCAGGAAGAAATTGATTATCGAGGACAAAGCGGTTCCAAAAAGAACAAGCAAAGCCACGTCAAAGAGCAGCAGAAGCACGTCTGCAACGCTCAGATACCAGCCCGTAATAGCCAACCATCCAAGACAAAGGGCGGTTGCGCTGTAGCAGACTATCATCGTTGAGAGCAGAGATGACAGATAGTAGCTAAGCGACACCGTAGCCGTGCCTACGGGAGATATTCTTATATCCTTTATGCTTCCGTTCACCCTATCCTGAACCATCAAAAAATTAGAGGAAAACGCCACTGTAACACATGATACTGCCAGAAGCGAGGCTATAAGCTGTCCGCCTACAACCCCATCAATAAGCCTTTCTGCAACATCAAAGCCCTGTGGGATGTGCATCCTAAAGCTGTCTTCGTATATTTTCGCGAGAAAGGAAATATAAAGCACCAGCAGAACAACGGGAGTTATAAGAGAGGTTATAAACATACCCTTATCCTTAAAAAACAGCTTGGTGTTTCGTTTTACAAGCGCTATCAAGGTCTTCATTTTCTTCCTCCCTTCTTGGCATCTTCGTCGCCAAGTCTTTTTCCCGTTATAGCAAGAAAAACGTCGTCCATTTTGCCCTTGGTTATCTCGTAATCACGAAACAGCTCGGGGTTCTGAACTATCATCTCGGTCGCCTGAGCGGTATTTGATACAGACAAACGGAAAGCATCCTTAATAGGCTCACAAGGCACTCCCAACGAACGCGCGTCCTCCTCGGATACACCGTAAAGGGTCACAAAATCCCTGACGTACTGATTTTTTAGAGCCAAAGGGCTTCCCTCTGCCGCTATGCGCCCACCGTCTATCACTACCACGCAGTCGGCTTCAGCCGCCTCCTCCATATAATGGGTGGTCAAAAACACCGTCACGTTCTCGTTTTTCCTAAGATCGGATATTACGCTCCAAAGAATTTTTCTGGTCTGAGGATCGAGTCCTGTGGTAGGCTCGTCAAGAACCAGAATTTTAGGTCTGTGCAAAAGCGCCCTTGCTATATCTATACGCCTGCGCTGACCTCCCGAAAGCTTGCTCACCGTACGCTTCATAAGGCCGCCGATATCAAGCATTTCCGACAGTTCTCCAAGACGCGCTTCAAACTCCTCGCCGAATATTCCGTAAAGCGCCGCGCGGCTCTTGAGATTATCGTAAACGCTAAGCGCCCCGTCAAGCACAGAGCTTTGAAATACCACACCAAGCCCCCGCTTTATTGCAGATGCATCGCCGTCAAGATCCACGCCATCTATGTTAACACAACCCGAATCCTTAGGAAGCTGACCGCACATTATATTTATAGTAGTAGATTTTCCAGCACCATTTACGCCGAGAAAGGCAAACATCTCTCCCCTGCGAACGCTGAAGCTGATATCCTGAACAGCCTTTACGTCACCGAAGCTTTTGCAAAGTCCTTCTATTCGAATTATCTCATCCATAGTTTCTTCTTCCTTTTTTCTTGATATCAATATGATATCACACATTTTCTCCTTTGTCAATAGTTTACATAAAAAAAGGCCATCGCATTAGCGATGACCTTTTTATTTTAAGCATCAAGCTTCATATCTCCGGTTTTTATCCAACCGAGCTTTCTCATTATCTCGTTGAATACAAAGGAAAGCACAGCGGGAAGAACAATACAAACAAGCAAAAGTCCTACCCACATAGTAACACCGGGCTCGGTGCTGTCTATAACACCGATAGGGCCTACAAGACCGCAGGTTCCCATTCCCGCCGCAACTCCGCTGCACTTGAGCTTGAATATCATAGTGGATACGGGACCTGTAACAGCCGCCGCCAGCGTGGGAGCAATCCAAATGACAGGCTTTTTAACGATATTACCCATTTGAAGCATCGAGGTACCAAGCCCCTGAGAGACCACGCCTCCCCATCCGTTCTCACGGAAGCTTACGGTAGCAAAGCCTACCATCTGCGCGCAGCATCCCGCAACGCAGGCTCCGCCCGCAAGCAGAAATCCTTCGGCTGTGCCGTTGGTCTGCGCCACGAGATACGCCGACTCCGAGAAGATCATAGCGCATATAGCCGCGCTTGAGATCGGAAGAGTAAGCACAACTCCCATTACCACCGCAAGAGCAACGCCCATAAGCAAAGGCTGGAAGGTGGTTGCAAAGGAAACGAAGCTACCAAGATAGTACATTACGTAAGAAACCAGAGGACAAAGCAGCCAGCTTGCCGCAAAGCCCACTACAAGAGTGACCACAGGGGTCACGAGAATATCAATTTTAGTTTTTCTGGACACCAGCTGACCTATCTCACAGGCAATTATTACAGCAAAGAAGGCTCCCGCAGGGCCTGCCGAATAGAACACTCCCGTGCCGTCACCTGCCGTTGCCGCCCATTTAAGAACAGCTCCGCCGTTGCTCGAGATTATCGCGCCCATAGCGTTCGACATAGCTCCCACAGCCGCGCAGGAGAATATAACCAAGGGGTGAGCCCCCAGCTTGTAGGCTATTGCTACGCCTATCGCCATTCCCGTTGCCGCCTTGGCGTAGGTAGCTATCGTGTTGAGCATCTCAAGGCTCGTGTACTTATAAAGCGTTCCGAAGATCGTGCCTATAAGCAACGAAGCGAAAAGTCCCAACGCCATAGCGCCCATCGCATCAATAAAATATCGATGCAGATACTTTTTCACTGTCTGTTTCATTAAGATCCCCTCCAAAAAGCGAGATTGATAAATTATTGTCACAATTATAACATCTCTCGCCAACAAATGCAAGATTAAATTTCTACAAAATTTTATTTCCTTATAATTATCCAAAAAACAAATTGCACAAAAATCCTCGAAAGACCGACAAAACTCCCCTCCACTATTGACTTTCAGTAGGCTTTGCTATATAATATAAGGTAGCGCATTGTTTTTACAAGGAGAAAATAATTATGGTAAAACTTACAGAACACGGCGTTTTTCTTGAAAACGGAAAAATTTCCGCTACCTCCACGGTTTCTGCCGAGGAAGCAAGAAAAGGCACTATTACATACTCTATTTTAAGCTCTCATAATATCGGCGCATCGGACAGCGACCTCCGCATCAAGTTCGACGCTCTGGTATCTCACGATATTACTTACGTTGGAATCATTCAGACCGCAAGAGCAAGCGGAATGAAGGAATTCCCCATTCCCTACGCTATGACCAACTGCCACAATTCTCTTTGCGCAGTAGGTGGAACCATCAACGAGGACGACCACGTATTCGGTCTTTCTGCGGCTAAGAAATACGGCGGAATCTACGTTCCTGCAAACCAGAGCGTGATTCACTCCTACGCTCGTGAGGAGCTTGCAGGATGCGGCAAGATGATCCTCGGCTCAGACTCCCACACAAGATACGGCGCTCTTGGTACCATGGGCGTTGGCGAAGGTGGACCTGAGCTCGTAAAGCAGCTGCTTAAGAACACCTACGACGTTAAGGCGCCCGAGGTAGTTCTCGTATATCTTACAGGCACACCCAAGAAGGGTATCGGCCCCCACGACGTTGCTATCGCTCTCGTTGGCGCTACCTTCAAGAACGGCTTTGTAAAGAACAAGGTTCTCGAGTTCGTAGGCCCCGGTGTGAAGAATCTGTCCATTGATTTCCGTAACGGAATCGACGTTATGACCACCGAGACCACCTGCCTGTCCTCCATTTGGGAAACAGACGAGGTAACCGAGAAGCACTATATCGCTCACGGTCGTCCCGAAGACTACAAGAAGCTTGCTCCCGCAAGCGTTGCATACTACGACGCTATGATCGAGATCGACCTCTCGGCTATGGAGTCTATGATAGCTCTTCCCTTCCACCCCTCCAACGCGTACACCATCCACGAATTCGTGGAGAACGCTACCGAGATCCTTGCAGGCGTTGAAGAGGAAGCAAAGAAGAAGTTTGGCAAGTGCAATCTTGAGCTTACCTCTAAGGTCAAGGACGGCAAGGTCCTTGCCGATCAGGGAATAATCGCAGGCTGTGCAGGCGGTATGTTCGATAGCATCGACGAGGCTTCGGCTATCCTTCGCGACCAGAGCACAGGTAACGGATATTTCTCGCTTTCGGTATATCCCACCAGCGTTCCCGTTTCTCTTGAGCTTACAAGAATAGGCGTCAGCGCAGACCTTCTCTCCGCAGGCGCGGTGATCAAGCCCTCCTTCTGCGGTCCCTGCTTTGGAGCCGGCGACGTTCCCGCAAACAATGGTCTTTCTCTCCGTCACACCACCCGTAACTTCCCCAACCGCGAGGGCTCCAAGCCCGGCGAGGGACAGCTTGCAGGCGTTGCTCTGATGGATGCGAGAAGCATTGCGGCTACCGCTCGTAACGGAGGTGTTATAACCGCGGCTACCGACGTGGACTACGATTACACTCCCCACGAATATCACTTTGACAGCAGTGTTTACAAGAAGCGCGTTTACTACGGCTTTGGCAAGGCCGACCCCTCTGCTGAGCTTATCCTCGGCCCCAACATAACCGACTGGCCCGCTCAGTACGAGCTTTCTGACAACCTGCTTGTAAAGCTTGCGGCTGTAATTCGTGACCCCGTAACCACCACCGACGAGCTTATCCCCTCGGGTGAGACCTCGTCCTACCGTTCTAATCCCCTTCGTCTTTCCGAGTTTGCACTCTCCCGCAGAGTTCCCGAGTACGTGGGACGCTCCAAGGCAGTTGCAGCAGTAGAAGCGGCAAGAAGAAGCGGCGAGAAGTGCGACGAGCTTACAAAGGTTCTCTCGGCTGTCGGCAACGCAGACGAGCTTATCAAGAACACTCAGTTCGGCTCCTGCGTATTTGCAAACAAGCCCGGTGACGGCTCCGCGCGTGAGCAGGCGGCTTCCTGCCAGAAGGTGCTTGGCGGATTTGCAAATATCTGCTACGAGTTCGCAACCAAGCGTTACCGCTCTAACTGCATCAACTGGGGCATTATGCCCTTCACTCTTCCCGAGGGCGCTGAATTCCCCTACGGCGAGGGCGATTACGTATTCGTTCCCAATATAAGACAGAGCATAATCGAGGGCAAGGAAGAGTTTTCTGCAAAGGTCATCTCTGCAGATGGCAGAGTCAGCGATATAACCCTCTACGTTAAGGGACTTACCGACGACGAGCGCGAGATCATTCTCGACGGCTGTCTTATGAACTACTACAAGAACCACAGCAACTGATAAATTCTACCCACGGAGGTATTCGATATGAGCAAGATCAAAATGACTACGCCCCTCGTTGAGATGGACGGCGACGAAATGACAAGAATCCTTTGGCAGATGATCAAGGACGAGCTCCTTCTGCCCTTCGTTGACCTGAAGACCGAGTACTACGATCTCGGACTTCCCGAGCGTGAGAAGACCAAGGATCAGGTTACGTTTGACAGCGCTTATGCAACTAAGAAATACGGTGTTGCAGTTAAGTGCGCTACCATAACCCCTAACAAGCAGAGAGTTGAGGAGTACAACCTCAGCGAGATGTGGAAGAGCCCCAACGGAACCATCCGCGCAATCCTTGACGGAACGGTATTCCGCGCTCCTATCCTCATCGACTCTATAAAGCCCGCGGTTCGCAACTGGAAGAAGCCTATCACCATCGCGCGCCACGCTTACGGCGATGTTTACAAGTCCACCGAATTTCGTCCCGAGGTTCCCGGCAAGGCAGAGCTTATATTCACAGGTGAGGACGGCTCCACCTTCAGAGAGACCATCTATGATTTCGAGTGCGGTGGCGTTCTTCAGGGCCAGTACAACAAGGACAGCTCTATACGCTCCTTCGCGCACTCCTGCTTCCAGTACGCTATCGACACAAAGCAGGATCTCTGGTTCGCTACCAAGGACACTATCTCCAAGAAGTACGACCAGACCTTCAAGCTCATCTTCCAAGAGATATTCGAGAAAGAATATAAAGCTAAGTTCGACGAGCTTGGCATTGAATACTTCTACACCCTCATAGATGACGCGGTAGCAAGAGTTATCCGCAGCGAGGGTGGATACATCTGGGCGTGCAAGAACTATGACGGCGACGTTATGTCCGACATGGTTTCTACCGCATTCGGCTCGCTGGCTATGATGACCTCTGTTCTCGTTTCCCCCGACGGAAACTACGAATACGAGGCGGCTCACGGCACCGTAACCAGACACTACTACCGTTACCTCAAGGGCGAGGACACCTCCACAAACCCTATGGCCACCATCTACGCTTGGTCTGGAGCTCTCCGTAAGAGAGGCGAGCTTGACGGACTTGCAGATCTCGTTGATTTCGCAAACAAGCTTGAGGAGGCGTGCATTGACACCCTTAACGACGGCATCATGACCAAGGACCTTGTAGGTCTTGTAAGCGAGGGATATGAAGCTCACGCTGTAAATTCCGCAGGATTTATCAAGGCTATCCGCGAAAGACTTGAAGCAAAGCTTGCATAAAATCCCCCTAAAATTCAATAAAACAATCCCCCCGTTTTTACGGGGGGATTGTTTTATAGTTGATCTTACTGAACTTCAAGTATTCTCAAAAGCTTTTGGAAATTCTCGGGAAGCGGCACCGAAAATTCCATCTTTTCGCCGCTCCTTGGATGTGTAAGTATCAGCTTTGAGGCAAACAGACACTGTCCACAGATAAGCGCCTTATGACGCGCCTCAAAGGGTGTTCCACCTCCGCCGTAGACCGTATCTCCCATAAGCGAATGACCAAGGGATGCCATGTGAACTCTTATCTGATGAGTTCTTCCCGTTTCAAGTCTGCACTCAACATGTGTAAACTGTCCAAAGCGCTCAAGAACGCGCCAATGTGTGATCGCCTCGCGGCTCTTGTACTCATCTCCGCGTATGACTGCCATTTTCTTGCGATCCACAGGATGTCTGCCAATAGGAGCGTCAACAGTTCCGTTATCCCCACGGAAATTGCCTCTGGCAATGGCGTGATATATACGCTCAACACGGTGGTACTTTATCTCCTCTGCTAAAAACAGATGCGCCGCATCGTTCTTTGCTACCACCAAAAGACCGCCTGTGTCCTTATCTATTCTGTGAACTATACCGGGGCGGATAACCCCGCCAATACCCGAAAGCCCGTCCTTGCAATGATAAAGCAGAGCATTCACCAGTGTGCCGCAGGGATTTCCCGCCGCAGGATGCACTACCATTCCCTCAGGCTTGTTGACCACGATAATGTCATTATCCTCGTAAACTATATCCAATGGGATATTTTCTGGCTGAGCCTCACAGGGCTCGGGCTCGGGCAACACGAGAACAAGCACGTCACCAAGAGCGATCTTGTCCTTCTTGTTGAGAGGCTTCTCTCGTCCCTCAATCTTAACGTCGCCGTTTTCTATAAGTCTTGCCGCCGCAGAGCGCGTAAGCTCACTCTTCTCTGCCACAAAGGCATCTGCGCGCTTACCAACGTCCTCGGCTGTTGAAGCAAGGCGAAGAACACGCTCTTCGACGCCGTCGGCTTCGTAATAAAGATTATTGTCCATACCCTGCTCCTTTCGTAAATTACTGTTCTTCCTTCTCTTGAGGTTCGCCCTCTGCGAGTTTTTTTGCCTTTTCAAGCTTCGTTTCGGAAATTATCTCTATAATGCACCACAGCACCATAAGACCTGCGCCAACACAAACAAAGCTGTCGGCAATATTAAATACCCAAGGCCATATTTTCGGGAAAGCGCAAAAATCAATAAAATCGATTACTACGTTCTTTCCCTGTGTCCAAGGAAGAGTTCCCTTGTAAAACACACGGTCTATCATATTTCCGATTCCGCCGCCGATTATCATGGAGATAGCCACACAAGCAAGCTTACTTGCAGGACGGAACTTCCAAAGATAGATCAAAAGCGCGATAATGCCCACGGTGGACACTATCATAAATATCCAACGCTGATCCCCGAAGCTACCAAAGGCTGCTCCATCGTTTTCAACGTAGGAAAATCGAAGAATACCCTTGATAAGCACGAAGGGCTCCTCTCTATTCAAAAAATTCATGACCAAATGCTTGCTTGCCTGATCAAGCGCCACGGCAAAAGCAATAATAGCCAACCAAATCCACATAAAGACCTCTTATAAAAATTTTTCACCAACCAGACGGTATCTTCCCTTTCGCGTCTTATCGCTAAGAGACGTCACACGGAATTTTCCAACGCCCCGCACCGATATAAGACAGGGGGCTGTCACCTCTCGGTCGGGTCTTTCCTCACACTCGTAATCAAGCTCCACAAGTCCCGCCTCTACGGTGCTACGCGCCTTTTCTCTTGACAACGAGCAAAGGGCCGCCACAACGCAGTCAAGCCTTGCAGATGCAACCGTATCGCTTACAGGCGCAAAGCTTCTCGCAGGAGCAAAATCTGCGCTCACGGAAGTCTCCGACAGCTTTATCTTATCTCGCCCTGCCCTCTCCCAATGAGAAGGCAGAAAATCGGCAATTCCCCGCTCACAAAAAACGTAGGCGCTGTCCTCGGAGGTCATAACTATGTCCCCCACAACCGCGCGCTCTATACCAAGCCCCAGCAAAGCTCCCATAAAGGAACGGTGCGACAATTTCTCAAATCCACTTCCCTTAGCCTCTATGACCGCAATATCGCAGGAATATCCGTACTCGCCAAGCTCGTCGGGCGTAGCGCTCTCCATATATTCGGGCAAAATGTATATCCTCTGCCTTTCGGCATCGGCATAGCCTCCATAGCAAAAAAAGCAGGCTCCGCTACGCTCAAGAAAGCCCTTGGCATAATGAAGCTCACGAGGAGAGAAAAACGCGCTGATCCCCATATCTCCTCGGGCAGCGCGCTTCCTCAGATCCTCAAGTCTTGCGAAAAGACCGTCAAATTCAGTATTTTTCGTATCCTTCATAAACAAATGGGATCTTATTCGTTCTGCCGCCCGTTTGGGCGGCAGATAGAAATCAAATTATTCAGCAGTGTTTCCTACCATTGCCTCGATGCTGCTCACGTCAACATTCTTAGGAGCTACTACGAGAGTGGTCTTACCTACCTTGGTCATCATTCCGCCAACTACCTGGATAGCACCCTTGAGGTAGTCGATAACGCGAACTGCAAGCTCACGGCTGATGCTGTCCATGTTAAGAAGAATGGTGTTGCCGTTCATAAGATACTCGGTGATCTCACG
>JAZQVZ010000086.1:0-13460 GCA_045632105.1 Eubacteriales bacterium
AAAAGTAAATAGAATTTTGCCATTCACGTCTTGTGAAAACAAAAAGCTCTGCAAACGCAGAGCTTTATGTTTATGTAAAAATAATTTTACGTATTTAAAGCATAAAATCAAAGATTCAAGAAATCTTTTCTGTATTTAACCTTAAAGAATTCGGCAAGAGTAACCATTTCCTCGTCCTTGATTGTGTTCACGCGAGGAAGATGGGCTGTGAGCATATAGATTTGCGCCGCCTTTTCAACGGTTTCGATAAGGCCGAATGCCTCATCGAGATTCTTGCCTGCGCCGTAAATTCCATGGAGACCCCAGATAACTATTCTGAACTCCTCCATCTTCTTTGCGGTAGCAATACCGATCTCGTTGTTGCCGCATACCATCCAAGGAAGAACGCCGATTCCGTCGGGGAATACAACGATGCACTCGGTGCACATCTCCCAGATGGTGTGGGTGAACTTCTTCTCGTCAAGCTCGTGAACGTGGTTCATTGCGAGCGTGTAGGTGGGGTGAGTGTGCATAACTACGCGGTTCTTGGGATCAACGCGGAGTCTTGCCATATGGCTCATAAGGTGAGCGGGAAGCTCAGAGGTAAATCTACCGCCGTCAGCGTAGCCCCAAAGAAGCTCTGCGGTGGTTCCGTCCTTTGCGATACGGATGATGCCGAGGTTGTTCTCAGGATCGTCGATAACGTTCTTAAAGTACTTACCTGTACCGGTAACGATAAAGATCTTACCGATAAGGTCGGGTGCATCAAATCCTGTAGGAATGGTGCGAATAACGTTGTTAAGGTCGAGATACTCTCCAACCTCGTTCTCGTCAAGCATATAGCTTATGTTTCCGCCGTTTCTCTCGTCCCAACCAAGTCGGTACATATTGGCGGTAGTCTTCTTCATTTCCTCCACAAAGGGAGCGTTAAGTATGTTTTTCATCTCTTGCTCAAAACCTCCTGTTCATACTTTTTGATCTCGGTGATATAGTCGTTTCCAATACCCTGACGGTTGAGGTACTCTGCCCAAACGTCGCCCATAGGAGCGGTCTTGAGATCCTCCTGAAGAGCCATAAGAGAGGTCATGTCGCCTGCATCCTGAAGCTCGCGAAGCTTAGCGTTAGGCTGAAGCAGGGCAAACAGAAGCGCCTTCTGTACGTTGCGAAGACCGGTTACCCAAGCGGATATACGGTTGATGGAAGCGTCAAAGTAGTCGGTTGCGATAAATACGCGATCAAGAGCGTCGTTTCTGACGATCTCCTTCATGATCTCGCGAGTCTCGTCATCAAAGAGAACAACGTGGTCGGAGTCCCAACGAACAGGACGGGTAACGTGAAGAGCGATCTTCTCATTAAAAAGAAGAAGAGCGGAGATCTTGTCGCTTACAACCTCGGTGGGATGATAGTGACCGTTGTCCATAAGGGGAGTAATTCCCTTGTGATCAGAGTAGCTGAGGCAGAACTCTGCAGAGCCTACGGTGTAGCTCTCAACACCGATTCCGAACACCTTGGACTCAAGGGTAACGTAAACCTTGCTCTTGTCGTAGGGGATCGAAAGGATCTCGTCAAGAGACTTCTTATATCTTGCTCTGGGGCCCATTCTGTCTGCGGGGATATCCTTGTATCCATCGGGGATCCAGATGTTCATAACTGCGGGAACGCCGGTTGCCTCTGCGCAATATTCAGCGATCTTAAGACAAGCCTGACCGTGCTTTACCCAGTATGCGCGAACCTCTTCATCGGGAGAAGAAAGGGTAAGTCCATTCTTTACCATGGGGTGAGAGAAGAAAGTGGGGTTGAAGTCGATACCCATATTTCTCTCCTTTGCAAACTCTATCCATTTTGCAAAGTGCTTGGGCTCGATAGAATCTCTATCTGCGCCGTCGTCTATAAGAGCGTAGCAAGCGTGAAGGTTGAGCTTCTTCTTACCGGGGGTAAGAGAGAAAGCCTTGTCCATATCAGCCATAAGCTGCTCGGGAGTGGTTGCCTTTCCGGGATAGTTACCTGTGGTCTGGATTCCGCCCGAAAGACTCTCCTTGCTGTCAAATCCTACTACGTCGTCGCCCTGCCAGCAATGAACCGAAACGACTACGTTCTCAAGAGCCTCAAGTGCCTTGTCAGTATCTACGCCATACGCTGCGTATATCTCTTTTGCTTCTGTATATCTGCTCATTTGGTATATACCTCCTTTATATTAAACGAATTCATAACTATTTTTCTTGCCTCTGCAAGATCTATCTTTTCATCTCTCATTATCTGAGAGATAAGATTTCCGGTAGCGGTAGCCTCTCCAAGACCGATAACAACGCTCTTACCTGCATATTTACCTGTAAGCTCATTGAGGTAGGAATCCTTGCTTCCTCCACCTACTATAAAGATGTTCTCGATGCTCTTTCCGGTTATCTCCTCGATCTCCTTTACCGTCTTTGCATACATAGCGGCAAGAGAGTGATAGATACAGCTGAGAGTATCTCCAAGAGGAAGATTTTCGTCACCTGCAAGCTTGTTGACAGCGTCAACCATGCTTTCGGGAGCGATAAGGCTGGGGTGATTTACGTCGATAACCTTGGTAAAGCTGCTTGCCATAGCCATCTTCATCATCTCGTCATAGGAATACTTCTTGTTTGTATTTCTTCTGACGTTCTGGAAGAGCCACATTCCCATAATGTTCTTCAGGAAGCGGAAGCGATACTCTGCTCCACCCTCGTTGGTGAAGTTAGCCTCGCGAGCCGCGTCTGTGAGCATAGGGGTAAGATTCTCGGTTCCCATAAGGCTCCAGGTTCCCGAGGATATGTAAACGCTGTCGTCGTTTATGGGACAAGCCGCAACCGCAGATGCGGTATCGTGGCTGGGAGCAAGAAGAACGGTAGCGCTGAAGCCAACCTTCTCTGCTATATCAGCCTTAAACTCTCCAACCTCTGTTCCGGGAAGGCTCAAGGGAAGGAAAATAGAAGGATCGACGCCTATTCTGTTTATTATCTCTCCATCCCACTCCTTACTCTCAGCATTGACCATAGCCGTAGTGGAAGCGTTGGTGTACTCGTTTTTCATAACACCGGTGAGCTTATAGGAAAGATATTCGGGGATCATAAGGAAATGCTTTGCCATGTCAGCTCTTCCGCTCTTCTTATCACAGTACAGCTGATATACCGTGTTGAACGCCTGAAGCTGAATACCTGTTTTGGAGTAAAGCTCCGCATAGCTTATGGGGAATTCCTCCGACGTAGGAAGACCTGCCGTTCTGCTGTCACGGTATGCATAAACGGGAAGAAGCTCCTTCTCGTTTTCGTCAAGAAGAACGTAGTCAACCCCCCATGTGTCGATAGCTACCGACAGGGGAAGCTTGCCTATCTCCTTGCACTTTGCAATTCCTGCAACTACCTCTGAAAAGAGCGACTCAACATCCCAAATCAAGCCCTCATCGGTGACCTTGATGTTGTTTTCAAATCGATATATCTCCTCGAGTCTGAGCTTCCCGTCCTCAATAGAGGCAAGAATGTGTCTGCCCGAAGAAGCGCCTATATCGACCGCAAGATAATACTTATTCACTGCGCCTTTCCTCCTTGTACTTTATCTTAAAAATTTTATCATAATAATTCAATCAATTCAACGGTTTTTTATATAAGGTAAAAAAAATCCATCACCCAACCGCCACACATAATTATTTTACCACAAAAATCCTATAATCGCAATATAAAAATAAAAAAACCTTGCAGAAAATCTGCAAGGTTTTTATTTTAAGACTTATGCCTCAGCCTCAAGCTCTACTTCCTCTACTGCAACCTCCTTGGGATTAGGAGCGAAGCCGATAAGAGAATAAAGAGTAGCAAATGCAGAATGAAGCATTACGTAAATTGTATAGATACCTATAAACTCTACAAGGAAATATCTCTCAAGATACAGTTCATAAAGCTCTACAAAGCGAATTGCGCCATGGAAAGCAGGCATTACAACAAGCAGCATGCCTCCAACGAGCACGAACACGAGAGGAAGAAGCTTGTAGGTGCCCTTAACCTCGATGGATATATCATCCGCTGCGTTTGCAAACAGGTGGAACTTAAATCCGCCAAGCGACCAAACGTATGTACTAAATGCAAAAATTGCATAAGCAGGGATAAGGAGCAGAAGAAGAGCGGACATCAATACGTAGAGGAAGAAAACGGTAGGCCAAGAGATCAGATAGATCGCGGTCTGAGTAGCGTGCTTAACACCCTGTCCTTCCTGATTAACTATCTCGTGGAGATACTTAACGGGAGCAGAGAGCACAGTGAAAACAAAGCCCAAAATAGAGAGCCAAGCAACTGCAAAAAAGCTTGAAATAACAATGGGTATCATCAAAATTCCGGTAAACACGGCAAGTACCGCAGGCATAGCCTTGTACTTCTTAAATTTGAATGCTTCCTTAAGCAGAGTGACCATTTTTTGCAAAAAGTCGGTTTCGTAGAGTTTCATAAAAGACCTCCGGTTTGATTTTTATATTGCCTTCTATAAAGGAACAAATATTAACGCCCTTAGGCAATCGGTAAGCTTATTACCTGTGTCTATTATACGCTCTTTCCAAACGGCTTGTCAACAAAAACGCAAAAAAACCAACGCTTTAGGGTGATACAAGGTTGAAATTGATATATTTTCATCACCTTGAATGAAAAAAGCAAAACGTTTTTACATTTTTTTACAAATATAGAGTAGATTTCAAAAAATTACAGTTCTTATATTCAAAACAAAAAAAGCCCCGTGAGTACCTCACAGGGCTTTGATTTTAAAGGAATTATTATTCCCACTCGATAGTTCCAATAGGCTTGGGAGTAAGATCAAACAGAACTCTGTTGATTCCCTCAACCTCGTGGGTTATTCTATCGGTGATCTTATGGAGTACGGGATAGGGTATCTCCTCGATGGTAGCAGACATAGCATCCTTAGTATTTACAGCGCGGATGATTGCAGGCCAGCCCTCGTAACGGCTCTCGTCCTTAACACCAACGCTCTTGATATCGGGAATAGCAACGAAATACTGCCATACCTTCTCTGCAAGACCGTTCTTATCGAACTCGTCGCGAAGAATAGCGTCTGCCTCACGGAGAGCGTGAAGTCTGTCGCGGGTAATAGCGCCAAGGCAACGAACTCCAAGTCCGGGACCGGGGAACGGCTGACGGTATACCATAGCGTGAGGAAGTCCAAGTGCCTCACCTACTACTCTTACCTCATCCTTAAAGAGAAGCTTAATAGGCTCTACAAGCTCAAACTGCATTTCCTCGGGAAGACCGCCAACGTTATGGTGAGACTTTACAGCCTTCTTGCCTTCTGCCGCGTTAATGCTCTCAAGTATATCGGGGTATATGGTTCCCTGCGCGAGGAAGGAAATTCCCTCAAGCTTGGAAGCCTCCTCGTCGAAGACCTTAATAAACTCTGCTCCGATGATCTTTCTCTTCTTCTCGGGCTCAGAAACGCCTGCAAGAAGATCAAGGAAGCGGTCGGTAGCGTCTACGTAAACGAGATTTGCATCCATCTCGTCGCCGAATATTCTGATAACGTCCTCGCTCTCGCCCTTACGCATAAGGCCGTGGTTAACGTGAACGCAAACAAGCTGCTTGCCGATAGCCTTAATGAGAAGAGCTGCAACAACAGAGCTGTCAACTCCGCCGGAAAGTGCGAGAAGCACCTTCTTATCGCCAACCTGTGCTCTTACTGCGGCAACCTGCTCGTCAATGAACGCTTTTGCCAATTCGGGAGTGGTGATACGCTCCATAGTTTCGGGTCTTTTATTCGTATCCATAATGTTCCTCCATAAAGTAAACAAAGACTAATTACAAAAGATATTTTATCACATTCTCATCGGTTTATCAAGTATTTTTTAAAAACTTGCTCTTATTTTTTTACATTTTTCTACACCCCCTATTCTATTTAACCTCTCCCAGCCTTTCGTCATTAAATAATAACAGGGCGCGAGGCTCTGCCTGTCTGTCGCCTCCTGTCTGAAAATGGGTAAAACTTCCTGTCTCAAATGATGAGAGGCGTGTTTAAATTCATGGAAGGAAAGGCAAAAATATATTCGAAAGGAAAATTACGTTTGGTTTGGAGAGTGAAATGTTATGAGTGTCAAACGAGGAGATATTTTTTATGCCGATCTCAGCCCTGTGGTCGGCTCCGAGCAGGGCGGGCTCCGTCCTGTTCTTATAATTCAAAATGACGTAGGAAACAGATACAGCCCCACGGTCATAGCGGCGGCTATCACCTCCCGTATGGGAAAGAACCGCCTGCCCACACACATTGATATACACGCCGACAAGGTGGGACTTGCAAAGGATTCGGTGATCCTTCTGGAGCAGATACGCACCCTTGACAAGCGCCGTCTTAAAGAAAAAATGGGGCATCTTGACGAGGGTCTTATGCGGGAGGTCAACACTGCTATCGCCGTAAGCTTCGGTCTTGGAGGCGCACCGGTGGGCGACGAGGGCGTGGGCTATGCCACAGGCATTTCCAATATTCCCGTGGCTGAGGGTTAAAGAGTTAAATTCATAAAATAGTATTGAAATATTAAAGAATTTCTGCTAAAATTACCTTGATAATAAAATTTCGAGGTAGAAAATGAAATTCTCACAAAATTACAGAACGTCATGGCATGACACCGACGCCGACCGTCGAGTGCGCCCCACACAGCTTCTCGTATATATGCAGGAAACGTCAAATGCTCATCTCAAGTCGCTTGATTGCGACCTTGACCTGCTCCGCGACGAAAAGGGTCTGGCATTTATATTGAGCAAGACGAGATTAGCTATATATTCCCCTCTCTATGCATACGAGGATATCACCGTGTCTACCTGGACTTGTGAGAGCCGTGGGTACGCCTTCAGCCGTTTCTATGAGATAAAGCGAGGCGAGGAGCTGATAGCATCTGCCGACACCACCTGGGCGCTTATTGACCTGAATTCCTCTCAGCTCTGCAAGGTCGATTCCATAGACCTCGGCTTTGAGCACGAGCCCCCTGTGGATATAGGAATCCCCCTTCGATTCCGTGTGCCCAAGACCGAGAATCTCGAGCTTTTAGGCGAGCGTCGCATAGTATATTCCGACCTCGACTACAACATGCACATGAACAACACGAAATACGCCGATATGCTCTGCGATTTTATGCCCTACGATAAGATAGGGGATATTAAGGGCATTTCCCTTTCCTATCTGCACGAGGCGGCGTATGGCGATACGATCAAGGTCTATCGCCACACCGAGGAGGGCAAGCTCGACTTCCGCACCCTGAACGGCGACGGTGCTACCTGCCTTGAGGCAGAAATAATACTGAAATAAAAAAGCGAGGCTTCCGCCTCGCTTTTATTATTAAAATCTGAATCTTTTTCTCAATACCACAAGGTAGAAGGTGATAAGTCGGGTCATTGCTATATCGTAAAGCACGAACACCGCCTCGGCAAGCACCAAGGCTACTCCAATAAAGACAGGCTGAGAGATCAACGTATTGTTCTCAACAAGCAGGAGCTGAATGCTGACTATTACCACAGCTACAAGCGCCATATTAAAAACGATCTCCTTAAGCACCCAAGACAGCAGTCGGGGGAGCTTTTCGAACTTTTCCTTAAGTATGGGATAAAATCCGAAGAAGAACGCATAGTACACCGCGGGGCTCTTGTTAGGCAAAAGCACCAGCGCAAGCACCGCTGTTACTCCGTATATCATCCAAGGCCAGCGTCCGCCGTATTCTATGACCGCCACCACGCACAAAAGCGATGCAAAAACCGCCATTGATATGTCCACGACCTCTATCATCGCTCCCGCATAGAGCAAAACGACACCGAGAGCGGCAAGCATAGCGCATACCGTCAGTCGCTTGGTATTTGTCCTATTATCCTTATACGACACGTCTTTTCCCTCTTAGCAGCAGGAGATAAGGTCGCCGCCCATACACTCACAGCAGCAATCCGCACAAAGAAGACTAGAGCAAATATCACAGGTGGAGCATCCACCGCTATTGCTGGTGTTATAGCCTCCGCCGTAGCCGTTTGCCTGTCTACGGAGCTGGTCGCGAGCCATACGGTACTCCTGATTGTAGGGATCCATAGAGCAAGCGATATTAAAATAGCGCTGAGCGTCAACGTAATGACCCTTCTTTACAAGAACACAGCCATAGAGATAGTTCCACTCTGCGGTTCTATCGCCCTCGTGAACAGACAAAAGTCTCTGCTCTGCCGCGCCGATATTTCCGGTGCTGATAAATCTGCGAACGTCATTATACTGCGCAGATCCCGAAGAGGAATATCCCCCTCCGTTCGAGTAGGACTGTCCGCCACCGTTCTTTCTCATTTCCTGTATCTGCTCGTAAGCCGCGTTTACCTCTTTCATCTTCTCACTGGCGAGGTCGGAAAGATCACTGTCGCGATATTTATCGGGGTGATACTTTCTTGCAAGCGCGCGATACGCCTTTTTTATTTCATCATCGGATGCGGTGGGAGCCACACCCAGTACCTTGTAAGGATCCATTTCAAGCTTCCTTTCCTGATTTATCTTTGGTATATTCTTTTATTATCTTGTCAGTACGACCCGTAATTCCAAGATATATTATGTTCTGAATAATATTTTTTACTGCCTCATTATCGATATCTATAAGATCGACAGCTGCCTCGGCTCCGTAAAGATGATTCTTTATCGCAAAGAGAATAGATTCAAGCTCGCTCTCGTCGGGAATTCTTCCTCCGTAGAGCCTAAGGAACGGATTATAGCGTCCTTTCTTAAGATCGTCGCTCATATCCTCTATGGCGTCGGCAATGTATATCCACGCGCCAATATTACGTCCAAGTCCGTAAGCCACGCGCTTGTCTGCGCCCTCAAAGCCGAAGGACATTATCTCGCCAAGTATCTGACCGAAGCACTCGGCAGGGACGTCCACGCTGGCTCCCTCGCCCCTCTCTATTGCCGCAAGCTCGGAAAGCTTAGTATCCACTAAAGCGTCAAGCTCACGAAGCTCGGGAAAGCGCTTAAGCGCTCTTCTTCTCGCGCCCGCTACAAAGGGAAGCGCCAGCCTTGCCTTAAGTCGCTTAAAGCCTCTTTCATCGGCAATGTCGTCAGCGACCTTCTGGTAATTCAGTATAGCAGAGGTTGCGGCGCAATAATCAAGAGCCGAATTGCTCTCCATAGAATTGCGCTTTTTGATAGGATGCGCAAGGCATCGTCTTTGCTTGAAGCATACACTCTCGGGGGAGATCGCAAGTCTTACTAACGCAAGAAAAACAAAATCGTAATTCAGGGTCATTCGAGAGCATTGTCCCGTGCATTTACCCATAGCGCGGCAAAGTCCGCAGTAAGCGCCACGGTAAAATTCGTATTCTTTCACCTTCAATTCGGTGTGGTCGACCTTAACGTAACCGAACATACAGCACCTCCGCAAACATACATTCATATTATCATATCTCATTTTATATAAAAATTCAATAGTTTATTTGTAAACATTTTCCCAACCAGGACTTTTTTATCTCCTTTTTTCGACTAAAAACAAAAAAGGTGGCATTAGCCACCCTTTATTTATGGTATTTAGTTCCCTTTTGAATATTGAATGCTCTATAGATCGCCTCAAGCAAAACCACTCGCATAAGCTGATGCGGAAAGGTAAGCTTCGACACCGACAAGCGAAGGTCAGCTCTGTTTTTCACCTCGGGAGCAAGACCAAAGGAGCTTCCGATAATAAAGCAAATGTCCCCCGTATGCGCGCTGACCGTCTCTATCTTCTCTGCCAGCTCCTCCGAGGAAAGCTGCTTCCCTTCAACGCACATAGCCACGCAATATGCTCTTGCAGGGATCTGCGCGAGTATCCTCTCGCTCTCCTTTTGGAGTGCGTTTTCTATCTCCTTTTGCGAGGGAGAATCGCTGAGCCTTTCCTCCTTGAGCTGTATCATCTCAAATCGGCAAAAGGCGCCAAGTCTTTTCTCGTATTCCGCCGCCGCGTCCCTCCAATAGGCTTCCTTAAGCGTTCCAAGGGTTATAAATCTCACGTTCATCATAAATGCCGTCCTCTTTTCTCTCCAAAGGAAATTCCACGGGCTCGTCGGGATGAGCCACTCTTACGCTGACACCGCGTCCCAAAAGCGCCCTCGATACCTCCTCGTATGCAAGGTCGGGAAGGTTGTTCTCTTTGCTCAGGTGCGCAAGCATAAGCGCATATGCGCCGCCGTCTGCAAGCTCGGTAGCAAACTCAGCGCACTCACGGTTTGAAAGATGCCCTCTCTTTGACGCCACGCGAAGCTTAAGCTCTCGGGGATATGGCCCCGTCATAAGCATCTCATCGTCGTGATTAGACTCTATTATCACCGCTCCGCAGCCAAGAAGATTCTCTCTTATGCTGTCCGAAATATATCCTATATCGGTGGCAAGTCCTATGGCAAATTTCTCGCCGCAATTGTCAAACTCTATTCTATATCCCACGCTCATTCTACTGTCGTGGGGGGTCCTGAAGGAGCTTACAAGCATCTCTCCCACCTCCACCGAGAACTCAACGTCACATCTGAATAGGCGACGATGAATAGCGGAATCGGGACAGCTATCAAGCCTTTGCGCCGATACCTCGGTCATATAAACGGGGATATCGTTTTTCTTAAGCAGCACGTCCAGGGCGGATATATGGTCACTGTGCTCGTGTGTGATAAATATGGCGTCTATATTCTTTATGTCCTCACCAATATCGGTAAGCGCCCTGCAAAGAGCTCGGGCGCTCTTTCCGGCGTCTATCAGAATGGCGCTTTTGCCAACCCTGATAAAAACCGAATTGCCGCCCGAGCCCGAATATAGCACGTATGCCTTGCAATCCTCTCTCATCTGAAAAGATCCTTAAAGTATGGGACAACGAAAAGCTCGATGGTATCGAATGTAAAGGTAACGAGGAAGCCTATTATAAATATAAGCATCCACTTGGAACGGTCCATTCTTCTCTTCGCGCTATCCACAAACTCGCTCTTACGCTCCTCGCTCCAATCGTCGGGAAGCATATCCACGGTTATTCCCTTTCGGGAAAAGCCTCTGTTATAAAGGATATACACAAGCACCAACACGGTCAGCGTTATCATATATCCCCACATAACGTAGGGGAAAAAATCATACCCGAGCGAGGTTCTGTAAAGCACCAGCAATACGACGCTGAGAGCAACCGTAAGGAGTATAATTGCAATATTCTTTTTATCCTTAGCCTTTTGCTCTTTGTCGCAAAGCTGATCCTTTTTCATATTTTCCTCTTTCGTAGATTCTATAATTAAGCTATTCTTACAGCGCCCTCGGGACGAATGCGAAGAACTATGCACTTGCCCTCTCCGAATACGCCGTCCATAAGAGCTCTGAAGCCCTCGACCTCAGCCATGGGAACGAATGCCTGAATGGTTCCCGCAAAGCCGCCGCCGTGTACACGCCAAGCAGCCTTCTTGCCCGACAGATACTTCTCAGCAAGGCAAAGAGCCAAGGAAAGTCCCTGCTCGGTCAGGTTCTTGGTGGTATATACGTTCTGCAGGTAGCAGAAGGAGGACTTGCCCGATGCAAGAACCTCGCTAAAGAATGCGTCAAGGTCATTTGCCTTAAGAGCAGCCTTCTGCTTCTCAACTCTCTTGTTCTCAGCAAAGAAGTGAAGCGCACGGAGAATCGCTCTGTCGCCTACGCTCTCACGGAGAGCCGCGATAGAGGACATGAACTCATCCTCGTTTACCTCACGGAGAACAGCCTTGCCAAAGTAAGCGGCAACAGACTTCATCTCTGCGGGAACAGATGCGTAGTCGTCGGTAAGGTCAGCGTGGTTTCCGCCCGTGTTTACGATACAAAGGTTGTATCCTGCAGCGGATATATCAAAGTCTACCTTGTTGATAACAGGAGCCTTAGGATCTGCGAAGTCGATAGCAACGATGCCGCCAACAGCACAAGCAACCTGGTCCATAAGTCCGCAGGGCTTACCGAAGAATACGTTCTCGGAATACTGAGCAAGCTTGGAGATCTCTACGTTGTCAACCTTGCCGTCGTTATACATATGGCTGAGAATGTTACCTACCATATCCTCAAACGCAGCAGAGGAGGAAAGTCCCGAGCCCTTGAGAACGTTAGAGGTAGTGTAAGCATCGAAGCCGCCGATAGCATAGCCGTCCTTGAGGAAGCCCTGGCACATACCTGCGATTATAGACTCGGAGGTACCGAACTTTGCCTCAATGGGAGCAGAATACTCTGCGAAATTAACAGCATCCTCGGGGAAGCCTTCGCTCTTGATGCGAATAACGCTGTCCTCTCTCTTTGCTGCGACTGCAATAATATCAAGATCTATGGAAGCCGCAACAACACAACCGTAGTTGTGGTCGGTGTGGTTACCCGAAAGCTCGCTTCTGCCTGCGACCGAGTAAAGAGTTATGTCACGATCTGCACCGTATATAGCCGCGAACTCATCGATCGCTGCCGCATAGCGCGCCTTCTGAGCGCATACCGCAGCCTCGCCGTAAATGTGTGTAAGTACGCTGTCGATACCGCCGTTAGCGATATGAGCCTTCATCTGATTTGCGTTCATAATATGTCACCTCATATTAAAAATTTTTTACCGAATATATTATATCATCTAAATCCCCTTTTTGCAATTCTTTTTTGACTTATTTTTAATTTTATTCATATTTTCATTGCAAATTTGAGTCCGCTATTGAAAAAAGATAGATTTTGAGGTATAATTGTTTTGCTATCCTTTAACAGAAAAAGGAGTTTTTGATGAGTTACTTTAAAAAATTTACCGACTTTTGCGGAGGGCTTGCCGCCTTTTTAGCATCGGTCTACTTTGTAAGAAAATATATGGCGTATACCCCACCGTTGACCGAAGCTGACGCCCCCTCGAAGCTTGAGCAATTTCTCAAACCTACGTCAACCGTAGATCACACAATGCTGATTCCCCTTATTCTTGCCCTCGTACTTTCAGTGGTCATAGGCCGAGTATTCGCAAGGCTTCCCTACGTCTGCCTTGGAGCGTCGATAATCCCCGCTCTCTACGTGGCGTATATGTTCGGGAACGATCTTCTCTTCGACCGAAGAGTACCGATAATCATTCTCTGCGCTCTCCACGTTATCGGCAATATCGCCGAATGTACTCTGCGCGATCAGGAGGACGGACGCCACCGCCTTTGGATAGGAGCAAAGGTCACCTCCTTAGCAGGCGCTCTGCTCTGTCTTTTTACCACAAAGCTTGCAGACAAGCCTCTGCCCTCTGCCGACGAGGATCCCCTGCCCCTTTTTGAAACCGAGGTCATCAGCACAATGACCCCCGAAAATATGAGCGCTCTCACCACTCTCGGTTGGATGTTCTTCATTCTTTTAGCCGTCAGTATTGTCCTTTACAACGTATACTTTATTGACGCGATAATCTCGCTTATCCCCCTTGGATTTACCGTCTACTGGACCTTTGCGGGCACGCTTACCATAGCCCCAAAGGTGTTCATTACTATATCGCTGATATGCGCCGCTACCCATCTTATGCTGGC
>JAZQVZ010000087.1:0-14517 GCA_045632105.1 Eubacteriales bacterium
CCCTTTCCGTAAGGAGTGGACACAGCGGCGATCGTATCAAATAAATTCATCGTCTTTTCCTTTTCAAAACAAATTAAAAGGCTATCGCTGAGCGATAGCCTTTTTCAGCAAAGATTATTCAGCGTCCTCAACAGCGGGCTCTTCTTCCTCTTCAGCCTCGTCGATAACGAGATCGCAATCGTCGCACTCGTCAAGAAGATCATCACAATCGTAAATGAGCTCCTCGGTGTACTTCTTAATAAACTTGTAAGCGATAAATGCAATAGCGCCTGCAGCTGCAACAACAGCAACGGTTATAGCAACGATCTTACCGTAGTTAGTTTCTTTCTTTCTGAACATACCGAACATATTTGGTTCCTCCATTGAATGATTTTTGATTAATCGCATAATCAAATTCCTAAGTATAGTATACCATATTTTAAGTAAATTGCAACAGTTTTTTTAAAATTATTAGCATTTATTTTTCTACAAGTAATAACAGGTGAAAAATAAAGCAAAAAAATAAAATATTTTATAAATACCACTTTAATTAAGGGGGAAAATCTGCTATAATATTACTTGTAGTATTTGTTCGGAGGTTTCCATGACGTATAATGAGATCTGTAACGCTCTCGCAGGAGCGGAAATTGAAAATAACAGAGGCGAGGCATCTATGCTTATATGCCATTTCTGTTCCATAAACCAAGCGGATCTTATGATGCGTCACGATGAGGATTTTAACTGTCCGGACCTCGATAAGGCGGTGGAAAAGCGCTGTCAGCACTATCCGCTTCAGTATATACTCGGCTATTGGGATTTCTTCAGAGAGACCTATCGAGTAAACGAAAATACTCTTATTCCCCGTCAGGACACCGAAAAGCTGGTAGAGCTTGCAATAAGATATATTCCCGAAAACGCAAGATTTATCGATCTCTGTACGGGAAGCGGATGTATTGCTATCTCTACTCTCGCTTCTCGAAAGGACTGCCGAGCTGTAGCGGTGGACATATTCCCCGAAACTATCGAGGTAGCCCGTGAAAACGCCGAAAGCAACGGTGTTGGAGAGCGCGTTGGCTTCCTTTGTCGCAACGTGCTGGAGCCCGAATTTATGGAGGAGATCGGAAGCGTAGATTGCATACTTTCCAATCCCCCCTATATAGAAACCAAACAGGTCGCTCTGCTTGACGAGGAGCTTTCCTTCGAGCCCGAGGCGGCTCTCGACGGCGGCGACGACGGACTTGATTTTTACAGAGTTATCATCGCCGACTATAAAAAATATCTCAATCCCAACGGAATGATGCTCCTTGAGATCGGCTGCGATCAGGCAAAGGCCGTGTCGTCTATAGCCGTAAATGCGGGAATGAGATGCGAGATCTTCAAGGACTACGGCGGAAACGATCGCGTGGCATATCTGACCTTTGCTCCCGCAAAAGTCGAAAACGAGGATATAGCTGAGGGTATCGGAATATAATTATTTAACTATTGAATTAGGAGGATATCACCTTGAATATAGTTGTTCTTGCAGGTGGACTTTCGCCTGAACGAAACGTATCTCTCTCCTCGGGAAGCCTTATATCTGCGGCTCTCAGAAGAAAAGGTCACGGAGTTGTAATGCTTGACGTGTATGAGGGTATAGCCGATATCGGAAGCGATCCCGCTTCCCTTTTCACAAAAGATACCGCCGATGCTAAAGCAGTCGGAGGATGCGCTCCCACTGCGTCCGATCTTGATATGATTCGTCAAAGAAACGGAAACAGACGCGAGCTTATCGGTCCCAACGTGATAAATCTTTGTAAGATGGCAGACGTAGTTTTCCTCGCTCTCCACGGAGATATGGGAGAAAACGGACAGCTTCAGGCAACCCTTGACGTGTTTGACGTTACATATACGGGAAGCGGATACGACGGAAGCCTTTTGGCTATGAATAAGGACGTGGCAAAGAAGCTTATGTCCCACCACGGAATTCTTACGCCTGAGTGGGTCAGATTTGACGTGAACGACAAGGAAGATAAGATAGACGAGGCAATAGAAAAGATAGGATTCCCCTGTATCGTAAAGCCCTGCTCCTGCGGATCAAGCGTTGGAGTTTCTATGGTCAACGATCGCGAGGAGCTGAAAAAGGCGCTTAGCGCTGCCGCTCAATACGAAAGCTCTGTGCTTATCGAAAAAAGAATTTTCGGTAGAGAGATAACTCAAGGCTTTGTTGACGGAGAGGCGCTCCCTCCTGTTGAGATAATCCCCAAATGCGGATTCTACGATTACGCCAACAAATACGTGGCAAACGCCACCGAGGAGATATGCCCTGCGACTATCCCTGAGGAGCTTTGCAAAGAAATAAGCAAGACCACCGCGTGCTGCTTTGAGGCGCTCTGCCTTAAGGACTATGCGAGATTTGATTATATCATCGACGCTGATCAGAACTATTGGTGCCTTGAGGCAAACACCCTGCCCGGTATGACACCCACCAGCCTTCTGCCTATGGAGGCGGCTGCTATCGGTATAGATTACGATTCTCTCTGCGAAAAGCTTGCCCTTCTGGCGCTCAAAAAGAAATAAATAATAGGAGCCGAAAATCTCGGCTCCTATATTCAATTTTCCCTTGACACAAGAGAAAAAGTTTGCTATAATTATCAGGTAAATATTTCGAGGTGTGGCGCAATGGTAGCGCGCTTGCTTTGGGAGCAAGATGCTGCAGGTTCGAGTCCTGTCACTTCGACCAAAACAAAAGACCGAGGCTTTTGCCTTGGTCTTTTTGTTTTGCAAATTCAAATACAGGACTCGAAGGGAGCGGTAGTGAATGACAGTCCGGTGGACTGTCAGCGCCGCGACGACCGAGCAGCGTAGCAAAGCCGAAATCAAAACCTCGGCTTTGCGTCGTAGCGACGAGACCGAGTCCTGTCACTTCGACCAAACAAAAAAGGATTGCTATAAGGCAATTCTTTTTATTTGTTAAAGTTGTTTTTTGTTAAATACGGGAATGCTTAAAGCGAAGCAAACCACGCTTATAGCTACCGTGATAGCCATAGCGTAGACGTATTCCTCCGGCTTTGCAAGACCGTAGATAAGAGAGTTTCCATCAGTCAGCATCGTAGGCAGATACTTCCCTATCTTGGGAAGCAAAGCAAGCAAATACGATGCGAGAACAACGCCGCCCGTACCCATAAGAACTCCCGTATTGGAGCGTGACACAGTAGAAAACAAAACTGTCAACGAAATTACAAGCACGCCGAACAGCCACCAGCACACCACAGAGAAAGCAAGACTCTGCGCTATTGAATTATCCCAGAAATATGCGTTATAGCCGTAGGTTATGCCGAAGCACGCCCAATATCCCACCGTCCAAAGCGCGAGAAGCACAAGGGTCTTTGAGATAACCATCTTAAAGCGCTCAAGCCCCTTGGTCAGAGAAAGCACCAGTGTACCCGAGGAATATTCCTTAGTGAAAATACTGCTCTCGAGCAAAACGAAGGCTATCAGCGCCATGGGAATATTCTTGAAGAACTGAACCCAAGAATCCATCGCGCTTACGCTTACGACGGTCACCGTCATTCCGCTTTCCTCAAGAGAATCTGCCATTATCTCAAGCAGCCACGGTGTCATCTTTGCAACAGCGGGGTTCATGATTCCAAACATCACGAAGAGTATCCCAAGAATCATCAGCCTGCCCGAGCGAAGCTGTTCTAAAAATTCTTTTTTAATAAAGGCGATCAAGCTTTTCATTTTCCTGTCACCTCCATAAACAAGCTCTCAAGGGTGGGCTCTACCCTCTCCAATTTCAAAAGGTGGATCTCCCTGTCAGCCACAAAGCGGAGCAGGTCAAATACGGTGCGCTCGTCCTCACAGAAGATAAGCTGATTTCTCTCGGTCTGCTTCATATTAAAAGCCGCTCTAAGAGCCGCTACGTCTTCCTCGTTTTCGGTTTCAAGGCAGTATTCTTCATTGCGATATCTATTCTTTATATCCGCAAGCCTGCCCTGTATCTCAACAACGCCATTATTAAGAAACGCCACGTCGGTGCAGATCCTCTCCACGTCAGAAAGAACGTGGGTGGAAAACAGCACCGTGGTCTGCTCTCTTATAGACAGGAGAATATCAAGTATCTCCTTTCTGCCCACGGGGTCGAGGGCAGAGGTCGGCTCGTCACAAATAAGAAGCTTGGGTCTATTGAGAAGCGCCTGAGCGATACCCAAACGCTGCTTCATTCCTCTTGAAAAGCCCTTGATGCGATGCTTCTCACCGGAAAGTCCTACGAGAGAAATCAGTTCATTTACTCTTGCCTTGCTCTCCTCACGGCTCATACCCGTGATCTCACCGCAAAAGCTGAGATATTCCTCTGCGGTCATAAAGGAATAAAATTCGGGAACGTCGGGAAGATAGCCGATGTAACGGTTGGTAGCAGTCTCGCCGTAAACGACCCTTTCATCGTTTACGAATATATCACCCGAATCAGCCTTCAGAAGACCGAGAACCGTTTTCATAGTGGTAGTCTTGCCCGAACCGTTTTTACCGATAAATCCAAATATACTATGCTCGGGGACCGACAGATCAAGCCCCTTAAGAACCTCCTTATCACCAAAGCTCTTACACAGCCCCGTGATCCTCAGCATATCCATTACGAATCCTCCTTTCCAAACAGAAAGTAAAGAATGGGGCCAACAAAGTTCATCAGCACGAGAGTGATAACAAGCCAAGTAGTACGGTTCCAACGCTTATAGGTGTTGTGTGTCAGGATATGATACAGGGTGTATCCAAGCAACGAGAATTGAACGATCACAAGAGGAAGCAAAAACGGAATAAATTCCATCAACTTATCCATTGTTTTCATCCTCCCTCTTCACGCTCTTGCGGTGCAAAACGTAGGAATAGATCATAGGCACCAACGCCATTACAAAAAAGATAGGCACCATTATCCAAACTATACCGAGGAAGCCGCTGAGCATAATGACGATTCCGCCGAATACCCAAAGCCAGCCTGCCATACGGTGTGTCTTGTTCCAGTTCTCTTCACTGTTCAGCGTCCACGGAATTTTAATGCCGATGGTATAATTCTGCTTACATTTCGGCAGGTAATTGCCTATGATAACCAAGGGCAAGCCTACTACCACGGGGAGAAACATATTTATCGAAACGTCTCCACCAAGAGCGGTCGCATACGTAATCGCAGAAAGAACAACGCTCAGCACGGGAACCAGCCAAAAGCTCAGGAAAAGCATCTTTCCGTAATGATTCTGCTTCTTGGGATCAGAGGAAATTCCGAAAAGCATCAGCAGCTGTACTCCGAGCAATATAAGCGGCAGACCGAATACGCCAAACGCCTTGCTGCTCCAGCCGTCTACCTCTCCCGACATATTCCAATGGGTAGGGATCTGTTCGGGAAGCTTATCCCACAGTATAATACCTGCAAGAATGGGCAGAACGGTAATAATAGACGTGATGATCAATATCTTCAAATTCTTTTTAAGCATTTTTATCTCCCTTCAGGTAGCTCAACCAAAGTAATACGTCCTCAAGCACAGAGGTATTAAGCTCATAAAAAATAAACTTGCCCTTTCGGGTATCTCTTATCAGATCTGCGTCCTTCAAGATCGAAAGATGCTTTGAAATAGCGGCGCTGCTTATAGTAAAGCGCTCGGCGATCTCCCCCGCAGGAAGAGGTCCCGACTTCAGCAGCTCCAGAATTTCTCTGCGAACAGGATCGGACAGAGCCTTTATGGTATTCTGAATTCCCATAGTGTCCTCCATAATTCATTTAACCTTTCGGTTAAATATAGTATACCATATACACGAGACTTTGTCAAGAGTTATTTAACCTTTTAGTTAAATGTTTATTTTGCTATTTGTCGGTAGATGACCTCAAGCTCCTTGGCGGTCATAAGCCTTGGAACGGGATAGAGAGGGTTCGCCTCTTTTTCGGCGTGTCTTGCAAGTGCGGGAATATCCTCCTCGCGTATTCCCGAAATACCCGCGGGAATATCCATCCTGTCGTTCAGCTCTCTTATAGCGCTAATAAACCTCTCTGCACCTTCTCTGCAGCCGTCATTCTCGCTACATACGCCAGCGGCAACGCCGAGACGGTGGAGCTTTTTGTGTGCGCTCTTTCCGTAAATATCCAAGACGTAAGGCATTATCACAGCGTTTGCAAGTCCGTGAGGAATTCCGTATTTACCGCCTAAGGAATGAGCTACGGCATGAATATATCCAACGTAGGATTTTGAAAAGGCAAGACCCGCCTTATATGCGGCGTGAAGCATATTTTCTCTCGCTTCTCGGTCTTCTCCATTCGCATATGCGCTCTCCACGTTTGCAAATATCAGCCTCGTTGCCTCAAGGGCAAGCGCTTTCGTTTCTCTTGTGGTAGAGCGACCGATATACGCTTCAACCGCGTGAGTAAGAGCATCCATTCCCGTGGTGGAGGTCATTCGAGGCGGCAACGTATATGTAAGCGCAGGATCAAGAACCGCGTATTTAGGTATCAGCGGAAAGCTCATAAGAGCATATTTGTGCTCTCCGTCGGTGATCACAGCCGCCAGAGTTACCTCGCTTCCCGTGCCCGCAGTAGTGGGAATGGCGATAAGCGTAGGAATAGCGCGAAGCACCTTCAGCACGCCGCCCATTTGTCCCACCGAGCGTCTAGGATATGCAACACGCGCACCCACAGCCTTGGCGCAATCCATAGCCGAGCCTCCGCCAATAGAGATTATCGCTCTGCAATCATTATCACAATAAATCTTCAACGCCTCCTCCACGTTATCTACCGTAGGGTTAGGCTGGGTCTTATCGTATATAACGTATTCAATTTCATCCTTCTTCAAGGCATCTTCAAGGGATGCTGTCAGGCCGTTCTTCATTATACCTGCATCGGCCACCACAAGCACCGAGGAAGCTCCCTCGCTCTCAAGTACCTCACCGATTTTGTCGCAGGACGGAATTATTTTAGGCTCTCTATATGGCAATATGGGCAGTGCCACTCTGAACGCTGTCTGGAAAATACGACAGCCGACTTTTTTGATAAAAAACATATCTGCACCTCGCTCTCTTATAAAAATTATAATATTTTTCTTTGGGAAATTCAATATACGCAAATCTAAATCGTATATATCAAACTGTGGCGAAAAAATAAAACGAAAGCATATTGGCGGATTCTTTCATTCCGTTTTCTACCCACCATCTGATAGTTTCAACGAAATTTACACAAATATGGTCTATCCAAAAATCATCCGGAATACCCTCTGCCCTTTTATCTGCAAACATATCCAAGTTTGTCTTTATCAGTCCACGAAGCCCTTCCTTAAAATATCTTATAAAAAGCTCATTATTTTGGGATGCAAGAAGTCCCAAAACGTTATTATCGTTTTTTTGCAAATGCTGGATCAGGTGCAAAAATACCGAGCTTGGAGGATCACAGTGAAATATGTGCTTATGCCCATTATCATCACCATCCGCCGCATCGAAAATATGGCAAAAAAGCTCTTCGCAAAGCGACTTCAAAAGAAAATCCTTGGTTTCAAAATGGGAATAAAAGGTCGCCCTACCAACATCTGCCCTCTGGATTATTTCTCCTACCGTAATATGTGCAAAATCCTTTTTTTCAAGAAGCTCACCAAACGCCTTAAATATCGCTTCTCTGGTCTTTTTCTGTCGTCTATCCATTTTTCCTCCATACAATATTCCATTTTTGTTCATTATCGAACCTTATGCAAAAAACATATGTTGACTTTTAATAAAATGTATATTAGCATTATACCGAACAATATATTCAGTAACAGATATATTGTACACTAAATTACAAGCTTTGTCAACAAGGAGTACCTATGAAAACAGAGAAAAACATTTTTTGGGCTTTTATTTTAAATCTTGCCTTTTCAGTATTTGAATTAGCAGGAGGAATTTTTACGGGAAGCGTTGCCATCATCTCCGATTCAATACACGATGCCGCAGATGCGCTAAGCATAGGTATCTCGTTTGCTCTTGAGAAAAAAAGCAAACGCGCCCCCGACAGCACACACACCTACGGATATATTAGGTATTCGGTGCTTGGAGGCGCTATAACCACTCTACTTCTTATATTCAGCTCTGTATCGGTTATTTGGAATGCAATTGCAAGACTTATTACTCCTAAAGCTATCAACTATAATGGAATGCTGATGCTCGCCATCATTGGCGTGTGCGTAAATGCTTCGGCTATGATATTTACAAGAAGGGATAGCTCTTTCAATCAAAGAGCCGTAAATCTTCATATGCTTGAGGATGTCCTCGGCTGGTTGGTCGTTCTGATTGGAGCAATAATAATGAAATTCACCGACCTCTATATTATTGACCCCATTATTTCCATCGGCGTGGCTATATTTATCCTTGTAAACTCCTGTATAAATCTAAACAGTATAATAAATATATTTCTTGAAAAGACCCCAAGCTCTATTGACATTGAAAAATTGAAAAGGCAGCTTTTAGAAATAGACGAGATAGCAGACGTGCATCATATACACGTTTGGAGCATAGACGGTGAAAAAAGTCGCGCAACGATGCATATCGTAACTAATGAGGATAGCATACTCGTAAAAAAGGCCGTTCAAATGGTACTTCAAGAACACAAAATAATTCACTCAACCCTGGAACTTGAAAAAATCGGTGAACACTGTGACCAAATAGAATGCTCGCCCACCTTAGAGCATTCGGTACACTGTCATCACCATCACCACTAAAGCCTCAGAATATCCTCCTCGCCGTCCATATCAAACAATACCAGCTCTCCTCCATCAAGCTTTGCGCATCTCATATCTACCGCTCTTATCCGTCGGCAACCGTAGGTTGTAAAATAATAGGTCAAGTTGCCCGAGCAAGCGCAGGAGGTATACACCGTCAGCACGCTTTCTCCGTTATCGGTCTTAACGCTGCCCTTTGGCACCGACAGGCTGTCTGTAATATGAAAAAATCGGCTTATCTCCTCTGCTTCACTCTTAACCCTGTCGGTATGCTCCTTCAAAAACACCGCTCTTACAAACCGTGAAGCCGAGGAAAAATCCCCCGGAAGCCCCACCGCTCCAAGCCCTCGGGAATATATATCAATATCCTCTCTGCAAAGTCGATTTTGGGGATAGTCAGCAGAAAGATGCAGAAAATCGGCAAGATGCGTCAGGTGATACAAAAAAGGAGGCTCGTTGGTAAGCACTCCAAGAGTATTTTCGCGTATCTTAAGTCCGTCATCCAATGGCTCGACGGTTATAGCTCTATGCCTGTCCGCCACTATCCAATGGAGAGGGCTTGGCGGCATATCCCGAGAAAATCCGTCTTCGGTAATACAGGTATTCCATAACAGCTCCTCGGCCTCGTCTACGCTTTCGCATTGACAAAGCAACCAAGGAATAAACTCAAAGGACGCGACGTTGCTTTTCCCCTCTCGCGGCACTGCCGAATATATCGCGCTCTTTGGAAAATTCAGCGCCGCCACACCAAGCCCCGCCTCGTTTATAGCATCATAATATAACGGAAAGCCGTCACGGACACAGGCGGTTCCTACAAGCGCAAGATGAGATATAAACGAGCGTCCGTAAAGAAGATCTATCCTGAAATTTCTCGGTGTAACTACCACTCTTTCCCCATAGGAGCATTCAAGATCGAGGGTTCTTCCAAACAAATGATTATCTCCAAAAATATTTATGGCCGTACACATAATTCCTCCGTTTTTTCTTAGTGTCCCCGCCATATAAAAAAAGATACACAGGCAAAGCCTGCGCTATCAAGCAAAAACAGAAATGACCCTTGACCACGGCTCTTACTCGCGATCAAGGGTCACTTCTGTTCACTCTTGATATCTAACATCATTTCTAATCCTCTCTTTCGTAATCTACCCTCTACTTCATTTCCTACATTCCTAAACACAATAATTCAATTTCTCTAGCGAGAATACCCTCTGTTTTTATGTATTCGATCTGTAAGGGGCGAATTTCTGACTTTTCAAAAAAGGTTTGCGATCAATATTATCACATCTCACGTCCACACAAATCAAGTTATCGCAGCTCCTTAGTTAAAGCCTCAAGCTTAATTTCTCATCGGACCGTCCTCCTTTTCTTCACTTGTATTATATCACATATTTCAGCGCTTTACAATTGATATTTTGTACAAAGTTTATAATTATTTTTTGTTCAAAAGAAAGAATTTATCATTTTTGCACATATTTCTCTTTACAAACCCATTTTCTTGTGATATAATAATATTGTTGAGCGCGACAAAAAACGGCTTTGGTTTATCCAAAGCCGTTTTTCTTTTATAATGCCGCGTTTATCTCCTCGGCGTATCTTACAGCCTCCATAGCATCCTTAGCATATCTGTCCGCACCTATCATCTGGGCGTACTCCTCATTAAGAACAGCTCCTCCGACTATTATCTTGCACCAAGGCGCTCTTTCGCGCAAAAGCTTTACTGTGTTCTCCATAGCCGGAACAGTGGTAGTCATCAGTGCGCTGAGGCCCACTATCTCGGCATGAAGCCTTACTGCTTCGTCGGCTATCGCCTCGGGTGAAACGTCACGACCAAGGTCGCTTACCTCAAATCCGTAATTCTGAAGCAGAAGCTTTACTATATTTTTTCCGATATCGTGAATATCACCCTTAACGGTGGCTATCACAAATCGGCATTTGCCTCCTGCTCTGCCCTCGGGCATATTAGCTCTTACCACCTCAAAAGCCGCCTTTGCCGCCTCTGCGCTCATAAGAAGCTGAGGCAGGAACACCGTCTTTTTCTCAAACCCCTCGCCTACTATATTAAGGGCAGGAATTATCTCAAGATTGACTATCTCAAGAGGATCGCGATCTGCTATGACCTTTGCCGTCAGCTGAGCCGCCTGATCCTTAAGGCCCTTTACCACCGCTCTCTGAAGCTCGGAGGAAAACTCCTCTACCGAAGAAACGGTAGCAACATCCGCAGGAGCAGCCACCATCTCTACGCTCTTAGCAAATTCAATATAATCTGCCGCGCTTTCGTCTATTCCCGAAAGAACACGATAGGTATAGTAAGCCTTCATCATTTCTGCCGAAAAGGGATTCATTATTGCCGCAGAAAGACCATTAGAGAGCGCAAGTGTAAAGAAGCTTCCGTTTATCATATCCCTATTAGGAAGACCGAAGGAAACATTTGACACACCCAAGGAGGTGTGGCATCCAAGCTCATCGCCAATAAGCTTGACCGCCCTCAGCGTTTCGACCGCCGCGCGTGAATCGGCGCTCACCGTCAGCGCAAGAGGGTCGAAAATAATATCCTTCTTGTCTATGCCATATCTCTGTGCCTCACCGAGAATACGTCGGGCTATCTCAAGACGCGCCTCTGCATTATCGGGAATACCGTTCTCGTCAAGAGTAAGCGCAACTACAAGTCCGCCATACTTTTTGACAAGTGGAAATACCGATGCCATGCTCTCGCTCTTGCCATTGACCGAGTTGACCATAGCCTTGCCGTTATATCGGCGAAGGGCTATCTCCATAGCCAGTGGGTTAGAGGTGTCTATTTGAAGCGGAAGGTCGATAACAGCCTGAAGCTCCTCGACAGCCGCTATAATCATCTCGACCTCGTCTATCTCGGGAAGTCCCACGTTAACGTCAAGGATATGAGCGCCCTTCTCCTGCTGGGCAATTCCCTCGCCGAGAATATAGTCAATATCGTGCTCACGAAGAGCCTCCTTGAAGCGCTTTTTACCCGTGGGATTTATTCGCTCGCCGATAAGCACGGGAGAACCCCCGAAGCAGACCGCGTGGGTATAGGACGACACACAGGTAAAGCTCTTCTTCTCCACGGGAGCTGGAGCAATATCCTTACAAGCATTTACTGTTGCACTAATATATTCGGGAGTGGTTCCACAGCAACCGCCCACAGCACGTACACCAAGCCTTACAAGCTCGGACACGTCAGATGCAAATTCCTCGGGCAAAACGTCATAGATCGTCTTTCCACCAACCGACTTGGGAAGTCCTGCATTAGGCTTGAGTATCACAGGGGTCGAGGAATATTCAAGATATTCTCTCACTGCTCCTGCAAGAGCCTTCGGCCCTAAGGAACAGTTAACACCGATAGCATCGGCGCCCATTCCCTCAAGCATAGCCACCATAGCCGCAGGCGACGCGCCTGTCATCAGCTTTTGATCCTCGCCGTAGGCATTTGATACGAACACAGGCAGGTCACTGTTTTCCTTTGCCGCAAGCAGTGCCGCCTTGGTTTCGTAGCTGTCATTCATAGTTTCAATAAATATAAGGTCTGCGCCGTACTTTACACCCAGCCTTACGGTCTTGGCAAATATCTCCACAGCGTCCTCGAAATCAAGGTCGCCATAGGGCTTGAGCATACGTCCCGTAGGACCGATATCAAGAGCCACCCACTTAGGCTGCTCTCCTTGACTATCCTTAGCCGCGCCGCGAGCTATTTCTATTGCCGCCTTGACTATGTCCTCAAGCTCACTATCAGAAAACTTCAAGGAGTTTGCGCCAAAGGTGTTGGTGTTTACCACGTTGCTTCCCGCATCGTAGTAAGCGCGATGAATAACCCCTATGACATCAGGACGGGAAAGATTCCATCTCTCGGGCAGCTCGCCCGCCTCAAGTCCCTGCTCCTGAAGCAGAGTACCCATTCCGCCGTCAAGATATATTATATTTTCCTTTAAATACTCGGTGATCCTCATTTCAGCTCTCCGTTTTATTATCTGCTATTCCTATTATGGCTGTAACCGACTTTGAAGGCGACATAAACAAGCTTTGATTAAGCGTCAATCCTATTTTGCGAGTGCAATCGAGAGATGCAAATATGTCGGTCTGTAGGGTCAGAGGCAGATCTCCATACCCAGGGCTAAACCTGGGACGTGTCCGCTCTCCCTCTGGCGCGCACCTGTCGGCTATCTCCTTATTAAAGGTATTGCAAAGGCTCTCAACTCGCTCGTTTCCTATAGCCTGAAGCATTACCGCTCTTGCGGGGGAGTTCGAGGAATATCTCGCTATCAGCCTGTCCATCTCCACGCCAACAGTTGCCGCAAAAAGAACTATTTTCTTGCAGCCCGAAAGATTCTTTGCAAGATCCTTGGAATTTGTGACGGCAAATCCGAGGTCTATTACCCCATCTCCAAAGCTTATATCAAATTCTCGGTAGCAGACCCTATACGCAAGTCTGCCCTCTATCTCACGAAAGCAATCCTGTAAAAGCGGCAAAAGTGTCTCATCGTTCTTGCATGCCCCCATATATCTTAGTATCTCCCGCTCGTTGACAGCGGGAGAATCATAACTTTTCAAATATACCATAATCAACCTAAAATATCCGACAGATTTCCGCGAACTGCCGCCGCAACGTCGGGCTTGTTCATAGAATAAACGTGTACGTTGGTTATTCCGTTTGCAAAAAGATCGATTATCTGGTCGGTAGCATAAGCAATACCCGCCTGCTTCATCGCCGCAGGAGTACTTCCAAAACGGTCAACCAATGCCTTAAAGCGCTGAGGCACAAAGGAGCCCGAAAGCTTTATTGCGCGCTCTATCTGGTTTCCGTTGGTTATGGGCATAATTCCTGGAATAATGGGAACGGTGATCCCCGCCTCTCGTATCTTGTAAAGAAAATTATAAAGCAGGTTGTTATCAAAAAACATCTGCGTAGTAAGGAATTCACAGCCCGCATCGACCTTTTCCTTCAAATATTTGATATCATCCTTCTGGCTCAGGCTTTCGGGATGTATCTCGGGATAGCAAGCGCCTCCAATGCAGAAGCCGCTTTCCTTAAGATCACGAACAAGATCAACAGCGTATCTGTACGCCCATTTCGAGCGATCTCCGTTCTCAAGCTCGGGAGTAAGATCGCCGCGCAGAGCCATCACGTTCTCGATACCCACCGCCTTCATCTGCTCTATTCTCTCTTTTACTGTCTCCTTAGTCGAGGAAACACAGGTAAGGTGAGCCAGGGTAGGCACACCGTAATTTGCCTTTATATTCTTCGCAATGTCCAGAGTATATTTGCTTGTTCCTCCGCCTGCGCCGTACGTAACGCTCATAAACGAGGGAGAAAGCTTTGCTATCTCCTCGGTAGCGTGCTTTACGCTCTCGAATGCAGTATCGGTCTTAGGAGGAAATACCTCAAAGGACAGCTTCAATTTTTCATCGTTAAATATTTCAGTAAGTCTCATTACACTCACCTCACGTAATTCAATATGGTTATTATAACACAGCGCCGCTGTCAATTCAAGTATTTTAACGAAAAAGGGTTGCCTTCGCAACCCTTTATTTTATCTCAATCCAAAGGTTTCAAGGACGTAATCCATATCCTTGTCGCCTCTGCCCGAAAGATTGATAAGCACCGATCCGTGCTCCATGGTCTTTGCAAGCTTCATTCCGTATGCAATAGCGTGAGAGCTCTCGATTGCGGGGATTATGCCCTCAAGACGCGCAAGCTTGTAGAAGGCGTCGATGGTCTCCTCGTCGTCGATAACGTCGTATTTTACTCGGCCTATACTCTGGAGGAAGGCGTGCTCGGGACCCGAAGAGGGATAGTCAAGACCGCTTGCTACCGAATATACGG
>JAZQVZ010000088.1:0-2149 GCA_045632105.1 Eubacteriales bacterium
CGTCGATCATAAGCTGCAGACCGTCGATCTCAAAGGTAACCGCATACTCGCCAACCTCAGCCGCGGTCATATTCTTATACTCCTCGGGAGAGGACACACCCCATGTGGGATCGTAATAAGAAACCTTGCCGTCAGAGGTACATACCGAAAGCCATGCGTGGGTAGTAAAATCATCCGGACGTGAAAATACATCAGCGGTGCTCATCATATTGCCGAAAACGGTAGTTCCTCTCGTGTAGAAGGAAGGAATATTGACCGCCCCAAGCATATCGTGCATAAGGGTGGTATATCCTGCGCAAACCGCCTTTTTCGACTCGAATACCTCATAAGAGGTGTAATAGCAGGCAGGATCGCTGTACGAAATATTGCTTACGATCCAATCATAGATAGTATCAATCTTCTCCCTCTCAGTCCTGCAATTTTTAGTAAGCGAGAGTGTAAAGTCCTTGATGATCTTGTAATTATCCATATCCTTTTCAAAAGGAATAAAGAGGAATATCTCCTGTCCCTTCTGCTTATAAAGATCAAGGATGTCAAGAGCAAGAGCATCGGTATAATTTGCAACAATAGCCGCATACTGACCAAGCGTTACCGAGCTTTGGTCAAAGGTCTCCTTGGTTATCCAACTGCGAACTACCTCGGTACCACCGAAGAGAAAGCTGTCAAATCCCTTTGCACCCTCGGTAGGATAGATCTTCGCCCTGGCAGAGCCGTTAAGATTAAATGCCTTGGGGTCGATCTCAGGAGCGTCACCCTCAAAATAAATAGCCCGAAGTCTCTCGTTTATCCAGAATGCCTTTTCCTGCACGTACTGAACATCATCGGAGAAATGAACCTCGATAAGCGATCCGCCGTCAAAGGTCGCGGAAGTAACGTTGTCACCGAAATAAATTATTTCTATATCACTCGGAGCAACGTATTCGCCGACTGTCTCAAATATGCCAAGTCCCTGAGTAACGACAAAGTTGCTTACCTCACGCGGCGCGCTACAGTCGATTTTTACAACGTCATAGTCACCCCTCTTTGAATAGGTGGCACGGTAATATATCTGTTCTATTTTTTCGCTTTCAACACCGTTACAGTTTGCACAGCTTCTTTCTCTTGCGCCGTCCTTGCCAAAGGATGCTTCGGTTACACTCCACTCACCGTAAGAGTGTCCAATGGGAGGAGTTGTGTTTTCTCTGTAATTATATTGGCAGACGCTGCAAGTATGCTCAACGTAGCCCCAATCCTCACAGCCGACATTATGCGTTACGGTTTCAAACTTATGACCGACGTCCCCAAACTCCTCAAAATATCTGTCGCCACAGTTAAAGGAGCAGGAATACAGACGGTATCCTCTAGAGTAACAATCAGGCTCGGTGGATTCAATCAAAACGTAGCTATGCTCTATAGAAGGAATAATTTTAATTTCTTCATAGCCGCAATGACATACTCGTGCTTCAATTCCGTAAACCGAGCAGGTAGGCTCGCTTTTCACACTCCACTCGCCAAAGGAGTGACCGTACATATTAATAAAACGAGTTATGCTTTCTCCGCAGGAGCAATATGAGATCTCAAGTCCCTCTGTGGTACAGGTAGCCGGAGTATCTACGCTCCAAACGTCAAAGCTGTGTACGTGGGACTGATCATCACCGCTGCCCGAACCGGGAAGATCTTCAATATAACCGTCATCGGTTGTATCGTCGCCCGAATTTTCATTTTTTTCGCCACCCTCGTTGTCCGAGATGTGGTCGCCTTGAGTATCATACTTGTTTTCCTCTTTATTGCAACCCGCGAGGGTGGTTATGATCGCAAAGATGAGAAGTAAAGCAACAAATATTTTAGCCTTCATAGTATACTCCAAAATTACTTTTTCTTTTTAAGTCCTTTAAAGATATTTATAAAGCTCATTATCTTGTTCCAGATAGCGCGGCGCTTTGAGATCTTCTGATTTTTATTAACCTTCTTAGCAATTTCGCCGTCCTCAAGATTTTCCACATCAACACTATCGCCCTTTTCAATATGGGCGTTATATTCTGCGTATGTATAAAGCGCCGCGTTGGCAACGAACTCGCAGACCTCTGCACTCTCAAAATCAGATTTGTCAAAGCTAAGCCATTCAAGCTCGGCAATATACTGATCGTGGAGCATATTCCAAAGGCGCTCC
>JAZQVZ010000089.1:0-12215 GCA_045632105.1 Eubacteriales bacterium
TTTATTTTTTTATTGCCTCTTTTATCATTTTTTCAACGTCCTTCTCTGTGAACACCTCTTTGCGACCGCAAAAACGGCAATTTACCTCAAGGGCACGCTCCTTTCCCTCTGCTTCCTGCTCGTCGAGCATACCGCGAAGCTCCTTTTCACCAAGGGTAATAAGCGCTCTCTCAACTCTGTCACGACTGCAATCGCACTTGTACTCGACCTCAAGCTCGTCAAAGCCGTCAAAGGGGATTCCCTCAAGAGCTATCTGAGCTATCTCAAAGTTAGAAAGTCCACGGTCAAAAAGTTTTGACACGTTGGCAAGCTTACCAAGATTTGCCTCAAGGGCGTTTACAGTATCGGGATTTGCAAAGGGCAAAAGCTGAATAAGCACTCCGCCCGCCGCACGACAGGTGCAATCGGTATCCACCAGCACGCCGAGAGCGCACACGGTAGGCACCTGCTCGCTGGTAGCGTAGTAGTTTGCAATATCCTCGGCTATCTCTCCGCTGACAAGCGGAATCGAGCCTGTATAGGGCTCAGCCGCGCCCGTATCACGAATGATAGTCAGAAGTCCGCGACCAACCGCTCCGCCCACGTCAAGCTTTCCGTTGGACTTAAGAGGAAGCTCTACGTCGGGGTTCTGGATATATCCCTTTACGTTGCCGTAGTAATCTCCCACGGCGATAACTCTGCCCGCAGGGCCGTCGCCGCCGAGAGTAACGGTTATAGTATTCTGCTTCTCGCCCAGCATACAACCCATAAGCGATGTAGCGGTCAGCAATCTGCCAAGTGTCGCAGTTGCGGTAGGCGAGGTGTGATGGCACTTGATAGCCTCGTTAACTATGGCAGTAGACTGAATTACGTGTATTCTTGCGCTTCCGTCGGAGGTCATTCCGCGGAAGATGCTTGAGGTCTGTTCTTTCATATTATTCTCCATTATTTTCTTGCTCTGGCAGCGAAATACCAGCGCTCACTTTCTTCATTTATTTTATTCATTCCGTAATCGGCGTAAACTCCAACCAGCTCGAAGCCGCACTCCCCGAGAAGTCCGCAGACCTCATCCATAGTGTAGCATCGCTCCTGCTGATGCTCGTCAGAGCGTATATACGCTCCGTCCTCGTCCTCCTCGAACACAGACAGATAGAAATCACATATACGGCTCTCGCGGTTATAGAAATTCTGCCAGCCGCAGAATATCGCTCCGCCGTCACTGTTCTCGTCCTCGAGAATATACGCGTTGTCGCCGTAAACCTGCTCAAACTTATATGGCGTGTTCATATCGAACAAAAACAGCGCATCGGGGTCGGAATAGTTATGCACCAGCGAAAAGGTCTTTTTAAGATCCTTTATATCCAAAAGGTAGTTAAGGCTGTCAAGACAGCACACAGTCGCTCCCACTGTGCCGTAAAGCTCGAAGGCTCTCATATCCTGAAGCAGATAAAGAATCCTCTCTCCGCCCATAGAATACGCCTCTCCAAGCATATCTGCGCTTCCGTCAACGCCTATCATATCGTATCCTCTTGCCGCAAGCTCACGGGTCATTCTTCCCGTTCCGCAAGCAAGATCGAGAATTATCTCGGGGCGAGAGCCGTTTTCATCAAAGCACTTCTCAAAAAAGTCAGCCCACGCCGAATAATCAATATCCTTATTAAGCCTATCGTAAACTCCCGCGATTGCGGAATATCCCTCACAGCCGCTCATTTTTATCTCCTTATTTCTTCAGATCAAGAAAATCAAAGGTGTGCCAAACGTCACCCGCGCCCATAACCACGGCAACGTCACCGGGCTCAAGCTCCTTACGAAGAAGCTCAGCCGCCTTATAAAAGGCAGGACACGCCACCGCCTTCTCGCCTACTCTCTCTGCGAAAAGCTCGGGGGTCATACCCTTTGTGTCGGTCTCTCGCGCCGCGTATATGTCGGTTATGACCACTCGGTCGGCAACCCTCAGCGCCTCGGCAAACTCGTCAAGAAGCGCCGCCGTGCGCGAATAGGTGTGCGATTGGAACACGCAGAAAAGTCTGCCCTCGGTCATATCTCTCGCTCCCGCAAGGGTAGCTCTGACCTCTGTGGGATGATGACCGTAATCGTCAAACACTCGGGCGCCGTTCATCTCGCCCTTGTATTCCATACGTCTTGACGCTCCCACAAACGCCTCAAGACCACGCTTGATAGCCTCACCGCCGATACCCGAGGCGGTAAGCGCCGCCGCCGTTGCCAAAGCGTTATATATATTGTGGTAGCCGCCTACCTTAAGCTGTACCGTGCAAAGATACTCGCCAAAGGCGATAATATCAAAGCCGTAGCAGCCCTTTACCTGAACTATATTGACCGCGCGAAAATCGGCTCTCTCGTTACCAAGACCAAACCAGATCACCGTGCCCTCGTAGTTCGAGAGCGCATCTCGTACGTTTCTGCTATCCATATTAGCAACGCAGATTCCCTGCTTGCCAGACAAACGGGCAAATTCAAGATAGGAGCGCTTTATATGCTCCATGCTCTTAAAATAATCCACGTGGTCCATCTCGATGTTAAGTATCACCGAAACGGTGGGATTAAAATCAAGGAAGGAATCCATATACTCGCAGGCCTCAAAAAGGAAATACTCCTCCCCCCCTACGCGATAAGCGCCACCCATAGAGGCAAGCTCTGCGCCTGACAGTATAGTAGGGTCGGTATCCGCAAGCATCAGCGCCTCTGCGCACATAGAGGTACAGGTGCTTTTGCCGTGCATACCCGAAATACCTATTCTGCGCTGATATCCCGTCATAAGGTACCCCATATAATCTGCTCTGGAGATACAGGGTATTCCCTTCTCCTTAGCGGTAACGTATTCGGGATTATGCTCGGATATGGCTACGGTATAGACCAATATGTCATATCCCTCGATATTTGAAGCATCGTGGGAATAAAACATCTCTATGCCCTCTGCCATAAGTCTGTCGGTAAGAGCAGATCGTGTACGGTCGGAGCCACCGACCTTCATTCCGCGAACGTGAGAAATATGGGCGAGCGATGACATATTTATACCGCCTATGCCAACGAAGAATATGCTTTTATTCTCCGAATTGCGAAGCATACTTTCTATTTTACAGGCTCCGTGATGGGTGTTAGCAACCGACATATCTCTCCTTTCCCGAAAAAATTCATCTTTCGTTTATATATGTTGAATTTTGGTGACGCAAATTCTGCGTCTTCACACAAAAAACTTATTTTCTTTGTATAACCGTCAAAAACGGGTTGTATAATATAATTGTAATTAAAAACCGTAGATTTTATGACGCGTAAGACGCAAATAAAACACTATCTTTTTGGAGGTATTAAAATGCAGATAACAGACATTAAGGTAAGAAAGCTTTTCGACGAAGGCCCTATGAAGGCTATCGTGTCGGTAACCTTTGACGGTCAGCTCGCAGTACATGATATAAAGGTGATCAACGCCCGCGACAAATTCTTTATCGTAATGCCCAGCAGAAAGAACCCCGACGACACCTACCGTGATATCGTTCACCCCATCAACGCTCAGTTCAGAGGTCAGCTTGAGGAGGAGGTCATCGCCGCTTACAGAGCGGAATGTCAGGCTGCCGCCGAGGAGCTCTCCGCTACCGTATAACCTTTACGAGGCTACTTTCGTAGCCTCTTTTTTATTTTACAAAATGCTTCCGTGGGACATAAGAAGATTCTCGCCGCTTACCTGTATAAGCCCAAAATGTCCACGTCCGTCCTGAGAATTTCCAAGACTTCCGGGATTAAATATTCTGAGTGGCTTTGAATATCCCACGATCTCTGCCCTGAGATATTTCTCCTCGGGAATATGAGTGTGACCGTAAAGCAGAACGTCTGCTTCTCTTTCCATAGCGGCATATATCGCCATATTAGTGCCACTCTTAACGCCCTTGGTGTGACCGTGAAGAGCGAAAAATCGAAAGCCCCCAAGGGTGAAGCAAAGCTCCGCAGGAGGATCCGCCTCGGGATGCAGAAAAGACGTGCCGTCACAGTTGCCCTTTACGGCAAAAACAGTAAAGCCGTAGCTATCTACGTCTGCTCTTTCAAGGTCGCGAAGTCCGTCGCCGAGAAAGACGAGAGCATCGGCATCTCTGTGCATCTGAATCACTCTTATCAGCCTGTCGTATCTTCCGTGTATGTCCGAAACTACTAAAAGCTTCATTACGTTACAGGCTCACAAACAGCCTCTGCTTCAGCGCTCCTGATTGCCGAAACTCCCTTGGGAAGAATAAAGTTAAGCGCCTTGTCAGCCACAGTAATATGAAGCTCGAGAACTCTGTTTATCTCTCCGTCAACGCTTATTGCAGTTTCCTCGGGGAAATACATATCTGCTCTGCGGCACTTGAAGTTGGAAAGTATCTTCTTGAACCTCTCGGTAAGGTGCAGACCCTTCTTATAGCTTCCAACCATAGAAACGAACTTGGTGCGGCTTACGTCATTTACCGCTATGCAGTCTATCAGACCGTCGTTAAGAGTAGCTATGGGATTAGACTTGAATCCACCTCCGCAGAATGCTCCGTTAGCAAAGGTAGTGAGCAGAAGCTCCTTCTTGACTCTCTCCGCGCCGTCGGCAGAAAACTCCATCTTCACACCGGGCTTGCGAACGAGCATGATAACAAGCGAGAATATGTAGGCAAGCTTGCGGGGGACCCACGCCTTCTTTCCTATCTCCTCCTTTTTACACGCCACCTGACAGTCGAAGCCTATGTTGACCATATTCGCCGAATACATCTCGTTACACTTAAGAAGGTCTATCTTAAACGTAGTAGGCTCAAGCTGAGCCGCTATATCAAAGAAAAGCTCCTTATTAGCAAAGTTGCTTACGAAATCATTTCCCGTTCCCATGGGGATAACACCCACGCAAACTCTTTCTCTCTGCTCCTCGGGAAGCATCATAACGGCAGACACGGTCTTGGACAGTGTTCCGTCGCCTCCACAGGCTATAAATGCAGCTCTCTCGTCCTCGCCAAGTGTGGCGGCAATTTCGGCAACGTAATCTCTCGCAGCCTGAGTATCGGCAGACATAAACACCTGATAATCCGCACCTGCGCCCGAGCAGGTATCCTCAATATCCTTCAACACCTGCTGAGTGAAAACACCCTTGCCTGCGATAGAATTGATAATAAAACAATATTTCATATTGCCTCCCTTTTGTCGCATACCCAAGCGAGCACGCGCATAGCATAAAATAAGAAATGTCAAATTGCAAACATACACATACATTATATCACATTTTTTGCGCTTTGTCCACTATTAGATAAAAAGTCGCCTTAACGCTTTTAGTAGCTTGCTCATATACTTTATTTGAACGCTAAACATAATTCGGAGGTATTTTATGCAGATAAACAGAGAAAATCTCGACAAGCTCCTCTCACTCAACGACCGTCAGCTCAAGATGATGATCCAGCGCATCGCGGCTCAGGGAGGCATCAATCCCAAGGATTTCAACATAGATCCCTCAAGCATAGACAGTATTCGACGCGTTCTCGGCAGCGCCAGCGACGCCGAGCTTGCAAAGATAGCCGAGCAATATCAAAACTCGAAAAAGGGGTAACGCTATGGACGAAAAGGATCTGCCGCAGCCCGAGGGCAACGACGCCTTCTCATCTATGCTGAACGGCATACTTTCAAATCCCGAAATGCTTTCGATGGTGTCATCCTTGGCAGAGCAGCTGAAAAACAACGCTTCTCAGCCCGCAGAAGCGGTCAACGAAAGCGAGGCCGCCGTTCCCGTATCTGCGCCCCCTCAAAAGGACATACAAAGCGCCATCGGGGCTCTCGCTCCCCTTTTATCGGGTGGCAAGGGCGGCTCAAAGACTGACAACGACAGAGCCTGTCTTCTTCGGGCGCTCAAGCCCTATCTCAGTCAGGGCAGATGCGAGGCTATCGAATATATCATAAGGCTCTCAAAGATCACCGACGTTATCAAAAACCTTTCGTAGGAGGCAAAATAATGTACGTGCGCCCACAAAATTATAAATACCCCATGGGAATGCGTCTGCCCGAAAACTACGCGGGCAACGCCTTTCGCGAGGCCAACGAGAGCATAGAAGCCAAAGCAGAGGAAGCCTCCGAGGTCAAGGACGCTCCCCTCGATGAGAGTAAGGAAACCGCCGCTCTGTTACCGCGAAAAGAAGGCTTCGGGCTTCGGCTTGGCTCTATATTCGGCGACCGAGGCTTTGGCAACGAGGAGCTTCTCATTCTCGGGCTCATACTTCTTCTCGCCGACGGCGAGGGCTGTGACGACCTTATCCTCTTCCTTGCCCTGCTCTTTTTTATCAAATAGAAAAACGGGAATAAAGATCTCTCTTTATTCCCGTTATCTTATTTCATTTTCTTCTGACGGCGTATGTCGGTGCCGCTGAAAAGTATGGGATAATACTCTCCAAACAGACGGCTGGTGATACGTTCGTTGTACTTCGCCTCAATATCCTTTCTCGACAGGTTAGTGTTGATAAAGGTAGACTTGCGATTGTTTATTCTCGTGTTTATCACGTCGTAAAGGCAGGAAAGAGTAAACTGATTTACCACCTCTGTGCCGAGATCGTCGATTATCAAGAGGTCAGCCGAGTAATATCTCTCAAGGTCGACCTCCTCGCCCTCTCCACGCTCAAATCTCTTTTTCTCAAAATCTCCAAGCATAGACACTGCGGTAACGTAAAGCACGTCGTGTCCTCGGTCAATGACCTTTCTTGCCACTGCGGTGGATATATGGGTCTTTCCAAGTCCCGTTCCGCCTACGAGCAGATAATTACGGTAGGTGTCAGCAGAAAAGCCTTCGGCAAATCTGCGAAGCGCGCCTACGAAAAGCTCCATATTCTCATAGTTAGCTCCGCCGCCCTTGTAATATTCGAGCGAGAAATTATCAAAGCTCTGAGTACGGATAAGTCCGCCAAGACCCGAGGACTCGTAGCCTGCAAGGACAAGCTGCTTCTTCATGCACTCGCACATCTTGTGGTCAACGAATCCGCTGTCAAGACACTTTTCGCACTCGTATCTTATGTCCGAATAATCCTCGGGATAGCCCTTAGCGCGAAGCATAGCTCCTCTCTTTTCGATAAGCGACTGATTTCTCGCCTTGAGGATGTCTATCTTTTCCTGAGTACCCTCTTTTCCCGAAACGATAATACCCATTATCTCGCGTCCCGTACCCGAAAGCACGTTATCTATATCCTTTACCTCGGGGATAGCCGCATAAAGCTCAAAGCGGCGGTTATCCGCATCCTGACGCGCCTTAAGGTATTTGCTTTCGTATTCCTTTTTTATTTTTACGTAATCGGCTCTGTTATATCCCATAAAAACCTCTTATTTCAAATCGTCAAAGCTTCTCTGAAGCGCCGCTTCAAAGAAATCGTCAAGATCGTAGCTCTTCTCGGTCTCGGACTTTGCGTCCTTCTTGTTTTTCTCGAATCGTTCTATTGCCTCCGCGGTGCGAAGCCCCTCCGCGTACCATCTTTCAAGAATGCTGTTTGCATACTTGGGAACAGGCTTCTGGATAGTATCCACCGTAATATCATAAGCAAGACGAACTATATCCACGTCGTACTCAAAGGTCTGTGTCCACTTCTCAAACATAGTCTTCTCGGACTTGGAAAGCTCTCTGCCCCCCATACCGAAGAGCTGCTTTATCTTATAGACCTCCTCCTTGGAGCGCTCGATGGCCGCTATTCTCTCCACCACGTCAAGCGTAGTGGTATATCCGTCGTCATAAAGAGCCATAGCCACCTTCTCGGCATAGCGCAGACCTCTCTTACCTATCTTGACCACGTAGGCAAGGATCGCAAGAACAGCCTCCTCGTCAAAGCCAAGTCTGTCTACGATACCCGCAACTATGCTCGTGTCATAGGAGTTGAAGGTCTTGCCGTAAACTCTCTGCGCCTCGTCGATAAACTGAGCGGTCACCTTGCGGTGCTCGAAGAGAGTTGCAAGCTCTGCGCTTGCATAGGAGGTCAGATTTCCGCTGGTCTCCACCGCTCCGTCACGGTGCGCAGTTTCGGTAGTCGTTACCTTTGTGGGCTTTTCCGTGACAGGCTCTGCCTTCTTGGCTCTTACCCCGCCTATAATTCCCGCTCCTCGCCAGAACTTCAGCGATGCATCTACCTCTGCCTTGGTCACGCCCAAGGTGTTCTCCACCGAAAATTCCTCGGGAACCTCGCCGTCACGGTCTGCCGCCATCATAAGAGTAACCAGTATCTTCAGGTCATTCTCGTCGGCATTGCCGAGTATCTCGGCTATATCCTCGGGGATGTTGGAGTTTATGTATTTAATTATCCTTTTGGATGCCTTTGCCATAATGCCCTCTCATCTCGGGCATATCGCAATGCCCGTTAATTCATATTTTTTGCTATCTCGTAGCAGAGCGCCATCAGCGAATCTCCCAGGTGAACGTTCTCCACCACGATATCGCTTCCGCTCACGTCCAGCTCCTTGCCGGTAAAGTTCCATATACCCTTAACGCCTGTTTTCGAAAGACGGGCAACTACCTCGCCTGCCTTCTCCTTGGGAAGGGTCAGTATTACGATATGAACGCCCATACGCTCAAGCACCTGCTCGAAATCGTCCATGCTGTCGATCTTCACTCCCGCCACGGTCTTGCCGATAACCTCGGGAGAGGTGTCGAAAAGAGCCACCACGTCAACTCCGCGCTTCTCGAACATAGGATTTTTTACAAGCGCCGTACCAAGGTTACCTGCGCCTACCACAGCCGCGCGAAATCCGCAGGATACGCCAAGGATCTCGCATATCTTGGAGTAGAGATACTGCACGTTGTAGCCGTAGCCCTGCTGACCGAAGCCTCCGAAGCAGTTAAGGTCCTGTCTTATCTGGGAGGCGGTAAAATTCATCATTCTGGACAACTCCGCCGAGCTTACGCGGGTCTTACCCTCACGAATAAGCTGACGAAGATATCTGAAATATTTGGGAAGTCTTTTGATCACCGCGGAGGATACGTTAGGGCGGTTTATGTCACCGCCGCCAAAGGATACGTCACCGTCTGCCACAAGAAGCTCTTCTACGTCGTCTGAAAATCTGCCGTTCTTAATATCTGCCATTTTCTTTTCTCCTTATCTGAGAATCAATTCCCGTCGTCGTTTGCCGAAGCGTTAAGCGATGTGTCGGCAAAGTTACCTGCAAGATATTCAAAATATCCCGCCGCCGCAACCATAGCCGCATTATCCGAGCAGAGCCCCATGCTGGGTCTGCAGAATTCCACCTTTTTTCTCTTGCAAAGCTTTTCAAGAGCGCCTCTGATATGAGAGTTTGCCGCAACTCCTCCCGCAAGCACCAGACATTCGGGAGAATGCTTGTCGATTATCCACTCGGTCTTCTTCACGATAGCATCGACTACCACCTTAGTGTAGGACGCCGCTATATCCTCGTGAGAGGGCTCCTCGCCCTTCTGACGGGTGGAATTTATATAGTTGAGAGCCGCCGTCTTAAGACCGCTGAAGGAGAAATCTCCGTTATCTCCCACTATTGCAGGTGACGGAAGCTTTATAGCGTTGGGGTCGCCCTCGTACGCCAGCTTGTCCATCGCCGCTCCTGCGGGATAGGGCATTCCTATAACTCTGCCTATCTTGTCAAACGCCTCGCCTGCCGCATCGTCACGGGTACCGCCGATCTCAAAAAGATCGGTGGGCGCGTCTATCTTGTAAAACGCGGTGTGTCCGCCCGACACTACGAGCGCGGTAAAGGGAGCGCAAAGCTTGGGGTATTCAAGATACGCCGCCGCTATGTGAGCCTTTATGTGGTTCACCGCCACCAGCGGTATTCCTCTGGCAAATGCCAAGGACTTTGCAAAGTTCACCCCTACCAGCAATGCGCCGATAAGACCGGGGTGAGAGGTTACGGCAATACATCCCACGTCGTCGATGGTGATGCCTGCCTCCTCAAGAGCCTCGTAGGTTATACGGCTTATAGCCTCCACGTGCGCTCTGCTTGCTATCTCGGGAACCACGCCTCCGTAAAGCCTATGTATTTCTATTTGTGAAGCAACTATGTTGGAAAGCACTCGTCTGCTTCCCTCCTCCATACAGACTACCGCCGCAGAGGTTTCGTCGCAGGAGCTTTCAATTCCCAAAATATACATTTGCCATGCCTTTCAAATTAAAGCTTTTTCGTCATTATTACAGCGTTCTCGGTAGGACGTCTGTAAAAATTCCTTCTTATTCCCTCTTCGCGCCAGCCGCAGGAGCTGTACAGTCTGCGAGCCGCCTCGTTGGATTCTCTTACCTCAAGGGACAGAAGAACTATCCCGCGAGCCGATGCCTCGGCCTCAAGAGCATCCATTATGCGCCTGCCAAGTCCCATTCTGCGAAAGTCTGCGGATACGGCGATATTGGTTATCTGACCCTCGTCAAGAACGGTGGTCATTCCGCCGTAGGCAACTACTCTGCCCTCGCACAGAGCGGCAAAGCCAAAGCCCATATCGCCGAGAAGAAGCTCAAGGCTCTTCTCTCCCCAAGGCTCAGCAAAGCATTCGCTCTCGATAAGAGCTACGCCCGAGAGAATGTCTGCCGACAGCCTGACTATATCAAGCTGTGACATATCAATAACCGAAGATCCCGCTCAAAGAATCGTCGTCGTCGATCCAGGACTGAACGTCGATAATGCGGTATTCCTCGTTGGTATCTCTTACGACCACCTGTGTGATTCCTGCGTTTATAACCAAACGCTTGCACATCATACAGCTGCTGGTTCCCGCCATAAGCTCTGCGCTCTTAGCGTCAACACAAGCCATATAGAGAGTAGCGCCGAGCATTCTCTCGCGAGAAGCGGCAATTATAGCGTTTGCCTCAGCGTGGATAGAGCGGCAAAGCTCGTATCTCTCGCCTCTGGGTATATTCAGCTTATCTCTCATGCAGTAGTTAAGGTCACTGCAGTTCTGTCTTCCTCTGGGGGCTCCGTTGTAGCCTGTGGACACGATAACGTCGTCCTTAACGATAATAGCGCCGAACTTTCTGCGCAGGCAGGTGCTCCTTTCTGCAACGGTCTGGGCAATATCCAAGTAGTAATTATGCTTTGAAACTCTGCTCATCTTTCTTTCCCCTTTATATCGATTTAGATATGGTCATACATATTCATTATATATCATATCCTAAAATAAATCAAGTGCTTTTTTGTTCTTTGACGGATTTCTCCTGAAAATATACAAAATCTCTTGACAAAGTGGTTTTTATAGATTATAATTATTAGGTCGTATGCTGGTGTAGCACAGTCGGTAGTGCAGCTGATTCGTAATCAGCAGGTCGTGTGTTCGAGTCACATCACCAGCTCCAGAGAGCACCGCAAACGCGGTGCTTTTTGAGTCTTTTGAGGAGGCTTTACCTATGAATCTTTGCGATATAAAAACAATAAAACAGGTGATGGCTATGTTCTCGCTGAACTTCAGAAAGGAGTTCGGTCAGAACTTTTTGACCAACAATATGGTGGTCGAGGATATCGCCGACAACTGCTGTGACGACGCTCACAGCACCATTCTCGAGATAGGTCCCGGTATCGGCTCGCTTACCCGTGAGCTTGCCGAGCGCTATGAAAACGTAGTGGCGCTGGAGATAGACCACGGTCTTATCCCCGTGCTCAAGTACACTCTTGGCGACTACAAGAACGTCACCGTTATCAACGAGGACGTTATGAAGGCAAACCTTGAGGAGATACTCGCTCCCTATTTTGCCAAGGGTAAGGTTTCGGTCTGCGCAAATCTTCCCTACTACATCACCACACCCATACTTATGAAGCTTCTCGAGTCGGGACTTCCCTTCGACTATATCACAATTATGATACAGTCCGAGGTTGCAGACCGTCTTTGCTCTGCCCCCGGTGGAAAGAACTGCGGCGCTATCACCTCGGTGCTCAACTACTACGGCAGACCAGAAAAGCTCTTCACCGTCAAGGCAGGTAACTTTATCCCCGCTCCCAAGGTAGATTCCTCGGTGGTAAGAATAAAGCTCTATGCAGACAAGCCCTGCAAGCCTCTTGACGAGCATACCTTCTTCCGCACTATAAGAGCCGCATTCGAGCAGCGCAGAAAGACCCTGCCCAACGCTCTCTCTGCAGTATTCGGTGAGCTTTCCAAGGACGAGATAACCGAGATAATCTCCCGTTGCGGACACGACGTAAACATCCGTGGCGAGAAGCTCAGCGTTAAGGAGTTCACCGCTCTCTCCGACGAGCTCTACAAGGCAATAAGTAAATAAAAAAATGTTCGAGGCTTGGCTTGGTTCTTT
>JAZQVZ010000090.1:0-20648 GCA_045632105.1 Eubacteriales bacterium
GCTTGTGAGGCAAGACGCTACTACTTCGGCATAGTTGGAAAATACGGCGCGCAGGTACAGGCGCTTCTCAAGAAGGCGGCGGGTCTTGACATTAAGATCATCTGTCCTCTCCACGGCCCTGTGCTCAGTGAAAATCTTGGCTATTATATCGACCTTTACAACACCTGGTCGAGCTACGAGGCCGAGAGCGAGGGCATAGTTATTGCCTACACCTCGGTTTACGGCAACACCAAGAAGGCTGTTATGGCTCTTGCCGAGAAGCTTCGCGCAAAGGGCTGTCCCAAGGTAGTCGTCAACGATCTCGCAAGATGCGATATGGCAGAGGCGGTTGAGGATGCGTTCAGATACAGCAAGATAGTTCTTGCGACCACCACCTATAATGCTGATATTTTCCCCTTTATGAGAGAGTTCATCAACCATCTCACCGAGCGCAATTTCCAGAACAAGACGGTTGCGTTTATCGAGAACGGAAGCTGGGCTCCCATGGCGACCAAGGTAATGAGAAATATGCTTGACAAGAGCAAGAACCTGACCTTTGCAGAGAACACTGTAAGGATATTCTCGGCTCTCTCGGCAGAGAGCAAGGAGCAGCTTGACGCTCTTGCTGACGAGCTTTGCCGCGACTATATGGCGCAGGCGGGAGATACGGCAAACAAGAACGATATGACCGCTCTTTTCAAGATAGGCTACGGACTTTACGTCGTGACCTCCAACGACGGTCACAAGGACAACGGACTTATCGTAAACGCTGTAACACAGGTGACCAACACTCCCAACAGAATAGCGGTCACCATCAATAAGGAGGCGTATTCTCACCACGTTATCAAGCAGACGGGAAGGATGAACGTCAACTGCCTGAGCGTTGAGGCGCCCTTCTCGGTATTTGAGCAGTTCGGATTCAAGAGCGGAAGAAACACCGACAAGTTTGAGAGCTGCACCCCCTTGAGATCGGACAACGGACTTGCCTTCCTGCCCAAGTATATCAATTCCTTTATGTCGCTTGACGTTGAGGAGTACGTTGATCTTGGCACACACGGAATGTTTATCTGCACGGTAAGTGAGGCGAGAGTTATCTCTGACAAGGAAACGATGACCTACAATTACTATCAGCAGAACGTAAAGCCCAAGCCCAAGACCGAGGGCAAGAAGGGCTACGTTTGCAAGATCTGCGGATACGTATATGAGGGAGATAAGCTCCCCGAGGATTTCATCTGTCCTCTTTGCAAGCACGGCGCTGCCGATTTTGAAGAAATAAAGTAAGAAAGATCCCCGCGAAAGCGGGGATCTTTTACATATTCTCCGCCTATTCGGGCAGAATACCAATATCTGTGTGCGGAGGTGTGAAATGAGGTCGGAGAGTAAGGCATGGTTGGGTATAGATCGTGGCGAGGAGTTTATTTGCCGCGGAGTGTGGGGCTCGGGCGGCGCTTCCTTTGCCCTTGGAAAGCTGTTCTTTTGTAGGCGCGGTAGCTCTTGGGCTGAGGGCGATATTGTCTGCGTGTTCGATAGCTTTGAATATGCAGGTCCTCTTTTTTCTCCTTCGGGCGTGGTCATATCAGCCGGCGCCGCAAGCTCGGCTCTTATAAGCTTCCTGTCGAAAACGGGCATTCCGTATCTGATAATTAAGGAGCCCTTTTCCGAGGAATATGCAGGAAAGGTGGCACTCCTTGACACCGAGCGCGACCTGTTGATAATAGACCCTTGTATCGATACCCTGAACGATTACGCTCAGCAGAAAAAGACCCTCGGCAGGGCGGCAGAGCTTCTGGCGGCAGAGAGGGGAATGATAGTGGGCAAAAAAAGAGGTGGAGCGCTGATAACTCCCGAGGGCGATGGTGATATTTACGATTTTTTAGTGTCCGCCGCCGAGCGCTTCTGCCCTCGCCCTATTACCGTTTCCCTGAAGGTTCCCGCGGCTTCATCAGAGGAGATATTTTGCGACCGCGCCGAGGCTCTTATGCGAGCCGCCGTCTATGGTAACTTTTCTCTATGTCTTGAGGGCTATCGGGGCGCTGACGACATATCGTCGGCTCTGTCGTTGCTTGGCAGGGTCTTTTGCTCACTTTCCAAGGAGGGCAGGGAGTTCAACGGATATCTCCGTCGGGGAATCCTTATCGACGCTCCCTTGTGGCTCTCCTCGCCGTCACCGCTTGCCAAGTCTGATTTTATCTGCTACGACCTTGACCGCCTGACCTCGCGATTGCTTGGCTGTAAGATAGAGGATGCTCGGGTGGTCGATGCCTCTTCGTCGGCTCTTATCAAGGTCTGGTCGAGCTATTTTTCAAGATACGCTCCCGCCTGTCACCTACAAGCAAAAAGCAAGCTCCTTACCGATTCGGCGTTTTTTCGCGAATGGTCGGAGCTTGCATCTATTGAAGAGCTTTATTTGGAGTAGGTCATACTCCTGCCTTTTCTCTGCAGTATTCTTTTATGATGTCTGCCTCAGAGAAGCTCTCTCTGACACCGCAGACAAGCTGATAGGTCTCGTGACCCTTACCTGCAAGCAGGATTATATCGCCCTTCTTGGAGTAGTCGAGGGCGTACTCAATAGCCTTTCTTCGGTCGGCAATAGCCACGTAGGGACAGGTGCCTACGGTGAAGTAAGCGGCTATCTCGCCGATAATAGCCGAGGGCGGCTCGTTATCGGGGTTGTCCGAGGTAAGAATGCAGAAGTCGGCGTCACGGGATGCCACAAGTCCAAGCTCTGCTCGGCGCATCTGGGTGCGTCCGCCGATAGAGCCGAAGAGGCAGATAAGTCTTGTGGGCGCGTAGTTTCTAAGCGCCGTGAGAGCCGCCTTGAGGCTGACGCCGTTGTGGGCGTAGTCGATGACCGCCAGAGCCCCGTTGGGAAGCTCGTAGGTCTCAAATCTGCCCTTGATGCGGATATTCTTCATAGCCGAAACTATCTGCTCCTCGTTAAGACCGAGTCTTTTGCAGATCGCGATGGCGGTCAGAGCGTTGTAAACGCTGAATTCTCCGGGGAAGTTCAGCGATACGGGGAAGCTCTTGTCGCCCTCGGTGCAGGTGAAGTTTACCGAGATCCTTCCGGGGGAGCGGAAATATGCGATATCGTTTGCGCTATACGTTGCCTCGGTATTGCCCTTGCCCGAAATGCTTGCCGTTTCGCAGTGGGCGCCGACTACCATTTCCGCGCTGTATTCGTCGTCGCGGTTATATACTATATAGTCTGCTCCGTAGTCGGTAAAGAGGGTTCTCTTGCAGTTTTTGTAATCGTCAAAGTCGGAATGCTCAAACTCACCGATATGGTCGGGGGAGAGGTTGGTGAATACGCAGATATCAAACTTGATTCCGTGTACTCTCGCCAGCTTCAGAGCCTGAGAGGATACCTCCATTACCACGACCTTAACCCCTGCGTCCTTCATATCCTTTATGTAGGAGTGAATGTCGTAGCTTTCGGGGGTGGTGTTCATGGTCTTGATGTGATTATCTCCGTAATACACTCCGTTGGAGCCGATATATCCTGCGGGGATACCCGACGCCGAGAGGATATTGTATATGAGCAAAGAGGAAGTGGTCTTTCCCTTGGTTCCCGTTATTCCTACCATAGTAAGATCGCGGGTGGGCTCGCCGAAGAACGCCGCAGAGAGCTGAGCGAGAGCTACGCGGGTATTCTTTGCGATAATAACGTAGGCGTCGTCGGGCAGATCAAGTCTGCGCTCTGCTACGAAAACTCTGCACTTGTTGGTGTAGGCTGTGGGAGCGTAGGCGTGACCGTCGCTAAGGCTTCCCGAGATGCAGACGAACATAGAGTCGGAAAAGACGTTTGCAGAGTGAGAGGAAAGCTGTTCGATATTTATTTCTGAGGGCTCCTTGCCCGAGCGGTTTATGACCTCCGTATAGTCAACGCTCTTCATCAATTCGCTTAACAACATAGTTTTAACGTCCTTTCCTGTAAAATTTCATAATAGCCTCGTCGAAGTCCACGGGCTCCTTGCCGCATCTGCAGATAGCCTCAAGAGCGAGAAGCTCCAGGGAATCTATAAAATACGGGGGTAGGGGATTGCTTTTCTTTATGAGAGAAAGCTCGGTGCAGCCGAGAATTATACGCTGACAGCCTCGCTCCGCGAGAGCGCCCGAAACCGCGAGAAAGCTCTCCATATCGGGCTGCTTGCCGCTTTTTATCTGGTCAAAGATAAGAGCGGTTATTATTTTTTGCTCGTTTTTTGCAAGGGGCTCTATCTCAATGCCTGCGGCGGTGAATACGTCGGCGTATGCGCCCGACGCCAGCGTCCCCTCGGTGGCGAGAACGCCTACCTTACTTACTCCCTCGCTCTTGCAAAAGAGGGCGGTCTGCTCGATTATGTTTATCACGGGGATGTTCACGGCCGAGCTTATCTTTTCGTAGAAATAATGAGCGGTGTTGCAGGGGATAGCCAGAATATCGGCGCCTGCCGCCTCCAGCCTTTTTGCCTCCTCAGCCATAACGGGAGAGGGGTCGTTTGCCGATCTTCCGAGAATAAAGGAGGAGCGGTCGGGGGTATCTGCTCTTGAGGAGAGCAGGAAGTTTATATGCTCAGCATCCGAGGATGCTTTGGTGTGCGATATAAGCGCCTCGCAGAAATACACGCTCGACATAGGTCCAAGGCCGCCAAGAATGCCGAGTATTTTTGAGTTGTTCATCGGTACAAAGCCGCCTTTCTTAAAGATTTTCTATGTCGCAAAGGGGAGAGCTCTCGAAAAGCCTGTCCGCGTCGCATATAACGAAGAGCGGCTCAAGAGAGAGCGCGAAGTCGCTTACGAGATCGCGATATTTTCCGTTGGTCGCTATAAGCAGGGGCAGAGTGTAGCTCTGCTGCTTTGCCACGGCGGATATTTCCCGACAAAGAAGATCGGGCTCCGCGGCTTCCAGCTTATAGGCACAGGAAAAGGGGTTCAAATATTCGAGAAACGAGATCTTTCGGTCGAGAACGAGAGAGATCATGCCGTATTTTTTGAATATTTCAGCCGAAATTCGGCGGGACAGCCTATTGCTTCCCAGCAAGACGGGAACGAAATATTGCCGTGCCTCTCTGCGCGCGCTGTTGCTCATTTCTCCTCCATAGATAAAGATATAACTCCAAAATAATTATAGCATAATAACAAGCCTTTGTCAAACGTTGTTGGGGGTATTTTTTCTTATTTTATAAAACTTTTCAACTTTGCTTGAAAAAGGCGGAAGAATGTAATATAATTTAATAAAGCCCCCGAGGAAAGGAGCCGAAACCGATATGAAAAAGGAAAAGATATACAGGATATTTGCAAATATACCCACCCTTAAGACCGAGAGGCTTTCGCTTCGGGCGATGCATCCAATTGATGCCGAGGATATGTACGATTATGCGAAGCGCGAGGACGTGACGAGATACCTGACCTGGAATCCTCACAAATCGGTGAGCTACACCAAGGAGTATTTGCGATACGTCCACAGCCGCTATTCTCTTGGAGATTTTTACGATTGGGCTATAATCGACCTTGAGAGTCGAAGAATGATAGGGACCTGCGGGTTTACTTCTATTGATACCGCCAACGATTCCGCTGAGATCGGATACGTTCTGAACCCTGAATTTCAGGGCAGGGGACTTGGAAGCGAGGCGGTGGAGAGGGTGCTGGCATTTGGATTTGAGGAGCTTGAGCTTCATCGTATCGAGGCGAGATTTATGGCGGACAATGCTCGGTCAAGAAGGCTGATGGAGAGGGTCGGAATGACCTTTGAGGGCTTTCGACGCGATGCGGTGATGGTAAAGGGTGAGTATCGCACGGTCGGAATTTGTTCGATTCTCTGTAATGAATGGGTGGAAAAAACGTTACAAAAATAACAAAATCAACCAAAAGTGTTGACTTTATGGTAATAAAGGTATATAATGGGGAGTAATGGGGACTCCCCATTTTATCATTTTATTAGTTTCCGCTTTTGCGGAAGGAGGAAGAAATGTTGGATTTTGGTATGGTTTTTTCGGTTGTCTTCTTGGGCATAGCCTTTTTTGCGATGCTCTTTGGGGCGCTTAAGGCGAGAAAGAAGATGTGGCAGTGGTCGGTGGTAAGAATGATCCAGACCGCGCTTTCTGCCGTTCTTGCAGCGCTGGCATCGGCTGCTATCGTCAGCAAGGCTTTGGGCTCTGTACTGGGTACGCTTGACCTGGGAGAATTGTCCGATATATTGACTACTGTTCCCTCTATGCAGGAGGCGATCATTGCAGTAGCAGGTATGATAGTTGCTCCTATCATATTCCTTTTTGTGTACGTTATTATCAGAGCGTTCATAAGAATTTTCACAAGATTGCTTACCAGACTTCTGGTTAAGCTTACCGTTAAAAAGGCTGAGGCTCAGCCCGAGGCAGCTGCTGAGGCTACCGAGGCTCCCGAAACCGAAGCTTCTGAAGCTGAGCCTATGACCAAGAAAGAGGCAAAGAAGGCTAAGAAAAAGGCGAAGAAGGACGCTAAGAAGGCAAAGAAGGCTGCTAAAAAGGCTAAGAAGAAGGCAAAGAAGGCAGAGTTCAAGCTTGCTAAGGGTAGCTGGATAAGCGCTCTTTGCGGCGCCGCTTGCGGACTTATCACCCTTTGCGTTATGGCTATTCCTATGGTTGGAACCATGAGCGTAGTATCCGACGTAGCTGCTGCTCCTATCCGCGTTGCTGCGGCTGAGGATGAGAGCGGTACTATGGAGATGGTAGCCGATGCTCTTGATGCTGCAGGCAACAACGCAGGTACCGTTACCGTTAAGGCTCTTGGCGGCGGACTTGTATACGATATAATGACCACCTACAAGGTTGGCGGCGAGAGCGCTACCCTCAGACACGAGGCTCACGCTGTTGGCGTTACCGTTGATGCTCTTGTTACTATGAGCGAGGAAAACGTAGACAAGCAGGTAAGAGCTGACAAGCTCAGATCTATTTCCGGCGCGTTTAAGAAGACCACTCTGGTTCCCGTGCTTCTTTCCGAGTTTATCTCTGCGGCTGCCGATAATTGGGAGAAGGGCGAGGCGTTCTACGACATTGAGATGCCCTCTATAAGCGAGGAGCTTGATCCTATCATGGTTTCTCTTGTAGGCTCTATGAAGAACGCAAACTCCGAAACTGTAAAGCAGGATGCTGAAACTCTCTTTGAGATCCTTGCAGTTCTCGTTGAGGGTGACGTTGTGAATAGCTTCACCGACGATCCTATGTCCGTATTTGCTGACGAGGCGGTTACCGCTGATATACTCTTCAGAGTTCTTGAAAACGAAAGACTTTGCATTATCGTGGACGGATTGACCGATTACGGTATAACCACAATAATGGATGCTATGGGTACTCCCGAGAATACAAACGGACTTTACTACGACTTTTTGATAGCTATTGCTAATATAAGCGTAGATGAAGAGGAGAAGCTCGTAGAGGATTACTCCAAGGTATTTGATACCTACGGTCTGAGAGTTGACAAGGAGCTCGTAGCTGAGCTTGCAGCGGCTAAGATCGCAGGCGAGGACGTTCTTGCTCTTATCGCAGAGAAGGTAGTAGCCGATCAGGCTGCCTTTGCCGAGAAGACCGAGATAATCACTCTTGGCGCTCTTGTTGGCGTAAAGGCAGAGATAGTTGACAGAAAGGCAGAGGCAAAGAATCTTGCTCATCTTTTCGCTACTATCCTGGATATTAAGGACGGACTTGACGGCGACGTTGAGGATGTTCTGCACCAGCTTGGACCGATCCTTGACGCATTCTCTTCTACCGCTACCATTGGTAAGACGAGAACCGCTCTTATTCTTAAGGCTATTCTCCAGTCTGACAACGTACACGATAGCATTGGATTCAGTGTTATCGAGGCAAACGATGCGGCAGACTCTATGATAAACAGCGCTAATAACAAGGGCTACACCACTGTTATGAACTCGCTCCACAAGATAGTTGTAGTGCTTGATGCTGTTGCCAACGAGGAGAAGGATACCGACACCGCAGTTAAGGAGCTTCTTGCAGACCTTGACTCTGATTCGGCAGAGGTCATCAGCACTATCACTAAGCCTAACGTAGTAGTAAACTACGGTGTAAACGAGCAGTCCGCAAAGCCTGTTTCCGAGCTCGTATCCGATACCTTTACCAACCTTGCAAACGCTAAGGACAAGGGACTCAGCGATGAGGATATCGAGAGAGAGTCCGCAGCGGTTTCCAAGATGATGAACGTGCTTATGACCACGGGTGACGCAAAGAGAGCTTTCGGTGAGGGCTCCAGAACCGGAACCAGCGCAGAAGAGTTCGTTGCAACCGTTCTTGATTCTACCGTTATGATAGATACCGTAATGAGTAAGGTATACGTTGACGGTAGCGATACTCCTACGCTCGACCCCATGAACAGCCAGTCTACCATGGATGAGGATGAGCAGATCATGTTTGTAGATGCGCTTAACGAGAGATACCAGGGCAGCGATAAGAGCGAGCAGACCGAAAAGGAAATGATCGCGCTTGCTTCTCTTATAAACGTAGAGATAGCTGTTGTTGACGGTGCGTTCCAGATAGTTGACACACCCGTAGTTCTTCCCGCATAAATTAAATAAAATCGCTCCGCGGACACCTGTTCGCGGAGCTTTTTTGCGTGATATGTTACTTTTTCGTTGACTTGGCGGCTTTTTGTGGTATAATATAAGAGTACGATAGTAACAGCCCAACAGGATCTGCTTGGAGGATATAATGAGAAAAACAAAGATAGTATGTACCATCGGTCCCGCGTGTAATAACGAGGACACCCTGACGAAAATGTGTCTTGCGGGTATGAACGTGGCAAGACTTAACTTTTCCCACGGAACCCACGAGGAGCATAAGAAAAACATAGAGCTTATCAAGGCGGTAAGAGAAAAGCTGGGAATGCCCATAGCAATTCTGCTTGACACCAAGGGCCCCGAATATAGAATCAAGACCTTCAAGGACGGCAGCATAATGCTGGAGGCGGGGGACAGATTCACCTTTACCTCCGAGGACGTGGAGGGGGATCGAAGCAGAGTTTCGGTAAACTATAAGGATCTGCCCTCTGAGATGAAGGCGGGCGATAGAATATTGCTTAACAACGGACTTGTTATCTTTGAAGTCGAGAGCGTTGAGGGCAGTGAGATAAACTGTCTGGTCCTTGAGGGCGGAGAGCTTTCCAATCGAAAGAGCATGAGCTTCCCCGGCAAGGTGCTGAAGCAGAAATATCTCAGCGAATACGATAAGAGCGATCTTCTCTTCGGCATTGAGAACGACGTTGATTTCGTAGCCTGCTCCTTCGTTTCGGTAAAGCAGGATCTTGTGGACGTTAAGGAATTTCTTCACGCAAACGGCGGAGATAAGATAGATATCATCGCAAAGATCGAGAACCGCTCGGGAGTGGACAACATCCGAGAGATCTGCGAGGAATGCGACGGTATTATGGTTGCAAGAGGAGATATGGGCGTTGAGGTTCCCTTTGAGGAGCTTCCCGCAATACAGAAGCACCTGATAACCACCTGCCGTCTGCTTGGCAAGAGGGTCATCACCGCTACCGAGATGCTTGAGTCTATGATATACAATCCCCGCCCCACCAGAGCAGAGATATCCGACGTGGCAAACGCCGTGTACGACGGCACCAGCGCGATAATGCTTTCGGGAGAGACCGCGGCGGGCAAGCACCCCGTGCTTACCGTGGCGACTATGGCGAGAATTGCTCTTCAGACCGAAAAGGGAATAGATTACAAGAAGATCTTCCACGATTCTAATTTTATCATAAAGAATACGGTTGACGCTATATCCCACGCTACCTGCGGAATGGCTATTGACATCGAGGCAAAGGCTATTGCGGCGTGCTCGCTGTCGGGAATGACCACGCGAATGGTATCCCGCTTCCGCTGTCCTATCGACATTCTCGGAGTTACCACCGACGAGAGGACCTGGAGAAAGCTTGCTCTTTCCTGGGGGGTTACTCCTGTTATGAGTGAGATGTTCAACTCCCTCGACGTGCTTTTCTACACTGCAAAGAATATGGCGAAGAAGGAGATGTCGCTTTCCAAGGGTGACAGAATAGTTATCACAGGCGGAGTTACCAACGGCTCCTCGGGTAACACCAATCTTATCAAGGTTGAAACCATATAAAGAAACGCCCTGCTTTGGCAGGGCGTTTGTTTTTTTGCGGTCAAAAGGCGGTACAGGGCACAAAATACAGTTGTGTAAAAAAATGTAAAATTTCGCGCGAAATACAGCGGTGTGACAAAAAGCGACTGTTTTTACCAAATTTATTTTTGATAAATTGTGAATTTTCTCTATGGTTTTGATTTTGTTTTTTCGAAAATATTGAAAAATTTTTATGTTTATGATAGAATTATACTCCCATAGTATTTTAATATAATAGGGAAGAGTTTCTTTAAGGAGGGCGACGATGACAAGGCGAAGATTTATGCAGATCCTGCTGAGTGCTGCGTGCTTGCTGATAATCATTGGCGCGACGCTGGCTATATGGGTCATGTCCACAGACGCTGAGCGTAACGTTATCGACGTCAGACTGAAGAACGGAGAGACCAAGACGTTAAGGTTTGAGGATCTGGCGCTTATCCCCGGCGGAAGCAGTGAATACGTTGTAGTGCTGAACAGAAGCGCATCGAAGAATTATGATCTGACAATGAAGATCAAGTCGATAGGAAAGGACAATCAGCTCAAGCACTTTGCCCGTGTGAAGATAGAGGCAGACGGCACCGAGATATGTGACGAGTTTCTCGGTACGCTTATTAAGAACAGGGGCGTGAGCTTTCCCGTAGACCTTACCAAAAAACGTAGCATGGAGCTTCGCATCGTTTGCTATCTTCCCTTGGAGGTGGGCAACGAGGCGCAGAACGCTACTGCCGATTTTGAGATCCTGCTGAGCGCAAGTAACGAGTGAGGTGGATTATGAATAAAACGACAACAAAGAAAATAGTTAATATAGTATTGAACGTGCTGCTTTACCTGTTCCTTGCCGTTTGCATATTCGCAGTGCTGGTTACGCTTTTCTCAAAGCAGGACAACGACGGCGCAAAGGATGTCTTCGGATACGAGTTAAGAATCGTTACCTCCGACTCGATGGCTCCCTGTGAGCTTACCGACGTGTCGGATTATGACATTGGCAGCATACCCGTGAGATCTCTTATTCTTGTAAAGACCATGCCTACCGATCCCGCAGAGGCAGAGGAATGGTATCGCGGACTTGAGGTTGGCGACGTGCTGACCTTCCGCTACGTGTACACTACTCAGGTGACCATAACTCACCGTATCGCAACCGAGGTGGTTGAGAAGGACAGCGGTGGATTCGTTATAAAGCTGGCGGGAGATAATAAAAACTCCGAAACCGAGCAGCTCTACCAGACGATAGACACCTCGATCCCCAACAATATGAACTACGTTATCGGAGAGGTTGTAGGTCAGTCCTATCTTTTAGGATTTATTATAAGCCTTTTGATGACCCCTCTGGGAATAGTCCTTGCAATTATTTTCCCCTGCTTCGTTATAATCGGACTTGAGATATGGAAGATAGCAAAAACACTCTCTGCAGAAAAGAAGGAAGTCGAGAAGGCTGAGGCAGAGAAGAAGGACAGAGAGATAGAGGAGCTTCGCCGCAGACTTGCAGAGCTTCAGAGCAACGATCCCCCTGACGATACTGAGCGTAAGGAGGAAAGTGAGGTATGACGGCACTTATAATTACGTTTATAATCGTGGCAATAGTATTTGCCATAGCATCTCTTTCATACGTTGCTATTGATCTGATCATGGAGATCATGCAGCTTCGTTTGGCAGCGAGAAATGCGCAGGTTGTGGTCGTTCCTGAGCCCGAGCCTATCCCCGAGCCCGAACCCGAGCCCGAGCCTATTGAGGAGATCATACCGATCCTGCCGGAAAGCAGTATCAAGTACGAAGAGGGCGCCGGCGTTGGACGCTGGGGAATTGTTAACCTTGGCGTTATTGACAAGGCGTTCATGGCAGACGAGATAGTAACTCTCGCCGAGCTGAAGAAGAAAGGCCTCGTTCGAAAGAACGTGGGCAGAATCAAAATACTTGCCGACGGATTGCTTAACAAGCCTCTGACGGTCAAGGCGGAGGACTACTCGGAAAAGGCTATCGAAATGATCGAGCTTATGGGTGGTACCGTGGTAATTCTTAAGGAGGAAGTACAGTGAGAAGCACGAATAGAAAAAGAGCCCTGATCACTTCAGCGGCGATAATACTGATGTGTATGGCGATAATCGTTGGCTTCACCTACGCGTTATTCACCGACGGAGAAAGGGTTACCAACCACTTGCAGGCAGGTAGTCTTGACATTGCGCTGGTGCGCACCAAGCTTACCTCTACTTACCTTACCAAGAAGGGCTTCCTTAAGACCGAAACCAATACGGAGCTTAAGGATTTCACCAACAACAAAAACGAAAACGTATTTGCTCTTGATAAGACTGTGATAGTTCCCGGAAGCGAATACGTAGCGGAGATGATGCTTGTCAACGGCGGCATCGACGAGGACGGAAATATCGACAAGACGAAGAGCGACGTGGCTATCGGCTATTGGATAGAGATAGATTACGATGGATACAAGACTCTTGATCTTGCAAATCAGCTTCAGATAACCGTCACTACCGATGATGACACTACTATAAGACTTAAGGACGGACTTGTGCTTGGAAGCGCATCCAAGCCTGTGGGCATACTTGCCGTAGGCGAGACTGCAGAGTTTACCGTAAGCCTTAAGTTCCTTGACGACCTCAAGGTCGGCGGCATCGAGAACAATGATGCCCAAGGACAGGAAGCATATTTTGATATTGTAGTTCACGCGGTACAGTGGGTAAATGACCCCGCGACCAAGCTTGCTGAATAAATTATTTGGAGGAAAATATGAAGATAAAGATATTACTTGTATCGGTGCTTACTATTATAGTATGCGCATCAATCATTATCGGCTCGACCCTCGCTCTCTTCGAGACCAAGGCAAACGTCAGCATCGCCGTAACGGCAGCTAACCTTGACGTTACTGCAATCATCGAGGGCGGAAAGGTTTTGAACAAATCCTACAATGAGACCGTTTTTCTTGCTGACGGCTTCTTCGCAAACGGCGGATATGCTTCGGTGAATGCGGAAGACCCCACTAAGATCGACATCGCGGGAATGACTCCCGGTGACGCTATCCGTTTCAACATTGACGTTATAAACGACAGTAACATTCCTGTTGCATACAGAGTTGTATGGAATGTAGGTGAAGTAACAACCAAAAAGAATCTGGGTGATGTTCTTAGGGTTACCGTAAAGGTAAACGGAGTGGCACTCAGCACCGCCGAGGCAAACAGCAAGGCGACCAAGTATTATAAGGTTGATGCAAATAAGGATATAACCACAGAGTTCGAGGTAACCGTTGAGTTCCCTTACGATTTGGCAAATGCTAACGATTACAGAGAAGCAGCTGCTAATCTTAGCTTTACCGTAGAGGCGGTACAGGCTAACAAGGTACCGTAAAACACCAAGCGCAAATGACGGGAAAGGAGGATAATGATGTTCCGTTATAAGTCAATAAAACAGACCTTGTTTGTGGCGGCTCTGATCATTATTCTCTGCCTTATATGCTTGTCGGGCGCAACCTATGCGCTCTTTACAAGCAACGCAAACGACGGAACCATTGGCGTGGTCGCTTTGGCGGGTAACGTCAAGGTTGCTATCGTTGACGATATAAGCGGAGAATCTCTGCTCGATAAAACGCTGGAGATTCCCCCTCGTCCGGGCGAAGAAAAGGTTCTGTTTGAGCCCGGCGCGGCATTCTATACCAACGGATTCAAGATCAAGAACATGGGCGACGTAAAGGTCAACTACCGTGTTTTCGTCAGTCAGGATCCGACGAAGGATATGACCGCATTTAACAAAGGCTTTGAGGTGTATATCACCACTAATCCCAGCGACCCCGAAAGAATGCTTACTCTTCCTGAATTTGAGGGAACCCTTGAAGCGGGGGACAGCATTGAAAGCGAGACCTATTATTTATACATTAAAATGAAAGAATCTGCGAATGACGATTTCCAGGACGGAGAGTACAGTGGCATAGGCGTAACCGTCTATGCGGTACAGGGTAACGTAGAGATTGGAGAAGTTGAAGATGAACAGTTTGATTAAAAAGATATTGCATATCGCGCTGAGGGTGCTTTCCTGGACGCTTATTGCCTTCACAGTGTTTATGATGATATTCACTATTGCAACGGTGACCACCGTTGACAGAAACGACCGAAGCATTTTAGGACTTAAGTTCTACATAGTGCAGACCGACTCCATGAGTCCCTCTGACAAGAACGCGGATCTTGACGTGCATTTCAGCGCTGGAGATATTATTATCATAAAGAACGTTGAGGCGCCTGCCAAGATGGAGGAGGGAGATATTATCGCCTTCATTTCCTCTAACAGCGAAAGCCTTGGCGAGACCGTAACCCATATGATAAGAAGACGTGAGGTAAAGGACGGCAGGTTCCTTGGCTACGTTACCTACGGTACCAACACCGGAGTTGACGATGAGGCAATAGTTGAGCCCTCGTACATTCTCGGAGAATACGCAGGCAAGCTTCCCGGCTTTGGAAACTTCTTTGCCTTTGTAAGAAGCACCGAGGGATATATTCTGTGTATCCTGATCCCCTTCCTGCTTTTGATCCTTTACAACGGAGCTACTGCAGTGACGTTGTTCTTGAGATATAAGAAGGAGCAGACCGCCATCATCGAGGCAGAGAGAGCCGAGTTTGAGGAGGGCAAGAAGCAGAACGAGGAGCTTATGAAGGAGCTTTTGGCTCTTAAGGCTCAGCTGGCGGGACAGGTCAATACTGAGCCCGAAAATAAGACCGATGAGGAAGCCGACGAGGCAACCGAGGAAGAGTCGGTTGAAGAAACCGAAGAAAAAAGCGAATAATTCCGTAAGGATTTATATAATAGCAGAACCATTTATAAAGGAGAAAAACAATGAGAAATTTCAACACCACCAAGAAGGCGTTGATCGGCAGTGTGATCGCGCTTCTCGTGTGCTTTACTATGCTTCTCGGCACCACATTTGCTTGGTTTACCGACAGCGCAACAAGCGCAAATAACAAGATCTCTTCCGGTAACCTTGATATTGATCTTTATCTTCACACCGAGGGCGCAGAGCCTATGCGCATAACCGAAGATAAGGAGCCTATATTTGACAGCAATATCCTTTGGGAGCCCGGCAGAACAGAGGTAGTTTACCTTTCTATCAAGAACAATGGAACTCTTGATATGAAGTATAAGGTAGCGCTTCTTGTAGTAGACGAGGCAGACAATAGCCTTACCGAGGTTATGGAGTATGCAATTACTCCCGACGCAACCCTTGAGAACAAGGTTACCTCTTGGGATAAGACCGCAGGCATTAAGGTTAATGCAGGTCTCAACGATACCGAGGCAGATGGCGTTGTGCTTCCCGCAAATACAGAGCATTTCTTCGCGCTTTCGGTTCATATGAACGAGGAGGCAGGCAACGACTACATGCTTCAGAGCATTGCCTTTGATATACAGGTAGTTGCAGGTCAGCTGGCAAGCGAGGCGGATAGCTTCGGTACCGATTACGATGCAGATGCAGAGTATGCTCCCATTAACAGACCTACTCCTACTGTTTCCGTTACTAGCGCAGATGAGCTTTATACAATGCTTGACACCATCACCGAGGAAGTTATAATCGACGCTACGGGCGTTACTATAAACGCTTCTGCGACAGGAGAAAGATACGCTGCTATTCCCGCCGGGGTTACCATAAAGGGCGCTACCCTTGAGGCATCGGGAAGCTTTTTGTCCACTAAGCCCGGCGCAGGCGATGCTGTTGTATTTGAGGATTGCGTTTGCGAAGCTCCTATGATGGATGCTCTTCAGGTTGCTTGGGGAGTAAGCGGAGAAGGAGAGGGCAGTGGTGTTGATCTTGTGTTCAACAACTGTGTATTCTCCGGTTGGGTTCTTTCCAATGGAGTAGAAACCGGCGTCGGAACTATCACCTTTAATAATTGCACCTTTGGTGCAAACGGTGGCACAGGAAGAGTTCAGTGTCAGGGTGGAATCACTGTGTTTAACAACTGCACCTTTAACTACCCCACAACCTCACACTTTACCGATAGTGCATACGCGAAGAACGGTTATATCAGCGTATGCTCTGAAACAAACAGTCATACGAGCTACTCGGCTAAGGTATATATCAACGATTGCACCGGTAGCTACAGAACTATGACTGCAGGCCCCAATAGTTCTATCGTTTACGGTCCTTTTGAAAACTGATTTTTATCTCAATTAAAAGGTGAAATAATTTTAATTGACTACAAGGAGGAAACGCTTTGAAAAAACAGAATATTAACGTCGATAAGCTGTCTGACAAGGCGTTTGCTCAACTTATGATATCCTGTGTGCTGGGAATCTTAGTATGTATGGTCTGCCTTTGTTCCACCACCTACGCTTGGTTTACCGAGAGCATCTCTACTTCCGCAAACGAGATAAAGGTTGCGGGAAATTGTCTTCTCGAGATGACCCTGTCTTGCGACGGAGAGATAATTGAAGGTATAGAAGAGGGCGTGGAGCTGGAGGAAGGAAAGAACTATACGCTGACACTTTCGCTTCCCGCTAATACCGCTTCGGGCTATTGCGTTATAACCTCGGGAGATCTTTCCTACCGAACCGATTATATCGCTCGCCACGAGGACAGTGTTGCTCGCGAGATATCGTGCTCACTTTCGGTGGCTACCACCAGAGTTGTGACCTTCACCCCTCGGTGGGGCATTTACGCCGGAGACTGTGACGTGCAGGACAACACGCTGTTAATTCCATAATTTAAAATGTAGCAGCCTCGATAAAAACGAGGCGGCGGTGTTTATGGGGGTCTTGGGATTAAGCTCTGCTGCCCTGCATTCAGCATATTTTCAATGAAGATTCCGTAGCCTGTGGTGGGATCGTTTATAAGAACGTGAGTGACCGCTCCGCAGAGCTTTCCGCCCTGAATGATGGGAGAGCCCGACATTCCCTGAACTATTCCTCCCGTCTTTTCAAGAAGCTTTGGGTCGGTGACCTTGACGGTAAAGCATTTACCTGCCGTTGCTCCTCGGTCGATAGCCGAGATCTCTATTTCATATTGCTTGGCTCCGCTCTCGTCGAGGGTGCAGTAGATATACGCCTTACCCTCCTTCAGCTCGTCGCGGCTGCAAAGGGACAGGGGCTTTGAGAGAAGACCGCTTGGCAGTGCGGCGTATACTCCGTAAACACCGCAATCGGTGTTTTTTAGGAGAGAGCCGCATTTTCCCGATTTGAAATATCCCTTGACCTCGCCGGGAACTCCGCATTGACCCTTGACTACTCCGTTTATGGTGACGTTTACCACAGAGCCTCGCTGTATAGGCACAAGTCGTCCGCTCTCGCCCTCGCATATTCCGTGTCCAAGTCCTGCGAAGGAGAGGGTATCGGGGTCGATATAGGTGACGGTTCCGATGCCTGCGCCGTTGTCCTTGACGTATATTCCGGTTTTATAGCATTTTTCACTTTGAGAATATACGGGAGTGAGCTTTGTGGTATGCTTGGTATTACCTCTGAGATATACCACCGTCATAGGCTTTGCTCCGTTTTTCTCAACAGCCTCTCCAAGCTCCACTGAGGAGAGCAGGGTCTTGCCGTTGACCGAGATTATTCGGTCGCCCGTCTTCAGCCCCGCGTCGCTTGAGGGGTTGCTTTTTTTGTTTCCGTTTTCAATATCGCAAAAGCCTACTATGAGAATTCCCTCGGTCATAAACTTGATGCCAAAGGGAATTCCTCCGGGATAGAGCTTCATTTGACTTAGCTCTTCCTTAGTGAGAGCCGCTTCTGACGCTCCGCTTTCGGTGACGGCTCTCGGCTCGCTCATTACCATTGCATAGTCGAACTCTGCCTCTGCCGATACGGGCAGGGCGCAGCTTGCTGGAAGGGCGAGAGTGGGCGAGGCGAGAATGGATAATATCAAAAGGAAAGAGAGCAGAGGCGCAAATTTTTTGATCAATTTTTGCGTCATATTTTTTCCTCTTTTTATAAAGTGATTTTTAGCCGAGCTTTTAGTCGGCATATATATTTTTCTCTTTTGGAGAGCAAAAATCCGTTGCAATATTTTTAAAAATAGGGTTTAAAATCTTTTAGTAGAAAATTCAATAAGCTTTTCGCACATAGACGGCTATGAGAGTGAAAACAATGTTGACAGAGGAATATATTTATGATATAATTACTTAGTTAACTAACTATTTTTGAAATTTTTGAGGTATTTATGAGAAGAATGGGTATCTGCTCACGCCCTCTGCCTCCCGAGAGGAAGGAGCTTTGTGAGAATCCTGTAAAGCTTTGCCACGATATATCAAGGCTGACCAGAGCTAAGGCGAGAGAAAAGGCTATCGACGGAGTTATGTCACAGCACGGCGCGCGCTTGGTCTTGGCGATATTGGCGGTGAACGACGGCATCAGCCAGAAAACTCTGGTGGATGGAACTCACCTGCGCCCGCCTACGGTGAGCGTGATACTTAGCCGAATGGCTGACGAGGGAATGGTGGAGTTTCGCAAAAACCCCACAGACAGGCGACAGACTCTGGTTCACCTTACCGATTACGGCAGAGAGGTGGATATGAAGGGCATCGTCCGAATAAAGGAGATAGACGCCGCCGCTCTTGAGGGACTTGACGGGAGCGAGCAGGCAGAGCTTATGCGTCTGCTTTCGAAAATAAGAGAAAATCTGCTTACTACTAAAAAGGAGGAGAGAGATGAAGAGAATATTTAAGTATCTTAAGCCCTACGCGTTTTTGGCGATCATCTCGCCTCTTTTGATGATAGGCGAGGTCTTTGCGGACCTGCTTTTGCCCCGACTTATGACGGTCATCGTGGACTGCGGAATAAACGGCGGAGGCGACGTTTCCTCCTCGGAGATAGGCTCTTTTGTTATGAAGCTTCTCTACGGTCAGGGCGCATACACGCCAATGCAGGTAATTATTACCTTTGGCGTACTGATGCTCCTTGTGGTGCTGGTAGGCGGCTCTCTCGGTGTGCTTTGCGCCTTTACGGCGGCGACCGCATCCCAAAGCCTTGGAAACGATCTTCGTTGCGACGCTTACAAGCGCGTAATGTCGCTGTCAATAGAGCAGACCGACAAATTCACTACGGGCTCTCTTGTAACCAGAATGACCAACGATATCGCAATGATAGTCGATTTTACCGAGATGATATTGCGAATGATAGTCCGCGCGCCCATGTTCTTTATAGGTGGAACTATCATGCTTTGCTTCCTTGATATTAAGTTCGGTATAGTTCTGCTCTGCGCTCTGCCCGTTATGGCTTTGACGCTCTTCTTGGTGCTCAGCAGAGCAGTGCCGATATTTGGCACCATACAAAAGAAGCTTGACAGAGTAAACTCTGTGGTTCAGGAGAACGTTACGGGTGCGAGAGTAGTCAAGGCGTACGTAAGAGAGGACCACGAATACAAGCGCTTCGAGAAGGCAAACGGAGATCTTCGCGACACGAATATCCGCGTGCAGAAGCTTATGGCTATCACACACCCTGTTCTTACCGTGGTAATGAACGTGGCTATAATCTCGGTCATCTTTATCGGTGGCTGGGAGATAGAAAATGTGGCGGGAACGGGAATGAGCGCAGGAACTATTATGGCGGCGGTCACCTACATAACTCAGGTGCTTATGTCCATAATGATGGTGTCTATGCTCTTTAACTCCATATCTCGTGCGATGGCGTCCATCAAGCGTGTGGGCGAGGTCCTTGACGCCGATCCCGTTATAGTTTCGGGAGAAAGATCGGGCGAGGGCTCGGATGTTGCCGTATCCTTCAGGGGTGTGGATTTCCGCTATCCCTCGGCAAGCGGCAGCCCCGTTCTTCACGATATAAATCTTGACATAAAGAAGGGCGAGGTGTTCGCCATTATCGGAGCTACGGGCTCGGGAAAGACCTCGCTTGTAAATATGATACCCCGCTTTTACGATGCAACGGCAGGGGAGATATTGGTAGACGGCACGCCCGTTCGCGAATATGACCTCAAGGAGCTGAGAAGCAAGATATCCTACGTTACCCAGAAGAGCGAGCTCTTCTCGGGAAGCGTTGCCGACAACATCCGTTGGGGCAAGGACGACGCAACACAGGAGGAGATAGCAGCGGCGGCAGGTATCGCTCAGGCGGAGGATTTCATAAGCGGATTTTCTCAGGGCTATGACGATTACATAGCAGAGAAGGGCGCGTCGCTGTCGGGTGGACAAAAGCAGAGAATGTCTATTGCCCGAGCTCTTGTGAGAAAACCCGAAATTCTCATTCTCGACGATTCCACCTCGGCTCTTGACCTTGCAACCGAGGCCAAGCTGCAGAAGGCATTGCATGAAAAGATGAAAGGTACAACGGTCGTTATGATCGCCCAGCGTATTGCATCGGTCAAAAATGCCGACCGCATTGCCGTCATTGAGGACGGTACCATCAAGGATTGCGCACCGCATGACGAGCTGATGCGGATCAGCGCGACCTATCGTGATATTTATGAATCTCAGATGAAGAATGGAGGTGCTGTCAATGAATAACGGTGCAAACAGACGCGCCCCCGCAGGTAATCGCCCGATGGCCCCGATGGGCCCCATGGGACGCGGTCCCGGTCCCGGCGGACCGATGGGCGCACGCATGAACGTGCAAAAGCCCAAGAAT